>NZ_AP014637.1:6055000-6332373 GCF_000829415.1 Pseudomonas sp. StFLB209
CAGCAGTCTGGATGATACCCTCTGAGTGAAGCCACCCGATTCGACAACGCCACCCATAGCTTGAAAGACCAAACCATAATTCATGCCATGAACCACACCAAGACCCTTAAGCTCCGAATCAAAGACAAGCACGCGAAAACGCTGCTTGCGATGGCGCGCGAGGTCAATATGGTGTGGAACTACTGCAATGAAACGAGTCATCGCGCCATCCGGGAACGCCACCAGTGGCTTTCTGGTTTTGACCTGCAAAAGCTGACCAATGGATTAAGCAAATGCGACGGCGTGCAGATCGGCTCGCCCACCGTGCAGCAGGTTTGCGAGGACTACGCCAAGGCCCGTAAGCAGTTCAAGCGTTCCAGGCTCAATTGGCGGGTGTCCAGCAGGAGCAGCCCCAAATACAGTCTGGGCTGGATTCCATTCAAGGCTCGTGCCTTGCAATACAAGAACGGTCAGATTCAGTTCGCCGGGTTCAGGTTTGGCCTGTGGGACAGCTACGGTTTAAGTCAGTACGCCCTGCGGGCCGGAAGCTTCAGTGAAGATTCCAGGGGGCGCTGGTATCTCAATATCTGCGTGCAGATTGAGAGCAAGCCGTGCAGCGGCACTGCCGCAGTTGGCATCGACCTGGGCCTTAAAGCGGCGGCGACAACGTCTGAGGGCCAAGTGCTGATAGGGCGCCAATATCGCACCCTGGAGCAGAAGCTGGGCATCGCTCAGCGTGCTGGCAAGAGGGCACGTGTTCGCGCCCTCCATGCCAGGATCAGGAACCGGCGCAAGGATGCGCAACACAAGTTCTCAACCGCTCTGGTTGAGCGCTGCGCCGCCATTTTCGTTGGCGATGTAGCCAGCGCAAAACTCGTAAAGACTCAAATGGCCAAATCCACGCTTGATGCAGGATGGGGCCAACTCAAGACAATGCTGGAGCAGAAATGCCAACGGGCAGGCGTTGTTTTTGAGGTTGTAGCCGAGCGCTATACCACCCAGACGTGTTCGTGCTGTGGAAGCATTTCCACCAGCAGTCCGAAAGGTAGAGCCGGTTTGCGAATAAGAGAATGGACCTGCGTGTGCTGCGGTACAGCCCACGACCGCGATGTAAACGCGGCCCTGAACATTCTCGCGGCGGGGCATCGCCGTCTAGCTGTAGGAATCCCCGCTCTTTAGGGCGGGGAGGATGTCAACGACTCGGGTGACAAGACCTTCGCCAAGGCGGTTTCGCTGGGCAGCGACCTGCAGATCGAAGCGGGCCAGACCCTGGTGATCGCCTCGGTCAAGGACGCGGGGTTCGATGCATTCCTGACGGCCTGGGGGCTGACGGGCAGCAGCAATGTCATCAACGTGGATGGCCCTGGCCTGGGCAAGGCGGACGGCGTGGTGATCTACGACCAGAACGGCAACGTAGCGACGGCGTTCAACTACGGCACGGCGGCATTCGATGCTGACGGAACGAGCATTGCCACGTCCGCGATCAGCAACGGCACGGTCAAGGCTTCCAGCCATGCCGGTGTGGCCTTCGGCGGCTCGAAAGACGGCTATTCAGCGGTATGGGATCAAACATCGACCGTTGACCCACGCTACACCTTCGCCAAAGCCGATGCCTTGGGCGGCTATGCCCAAACAGCAGATGCCAACTCCATTGGCTCGCCGGGCGTCGCGATTACCCTGGTCGGCCAGCCGATCGAGTAACCCGACCAAACCCCGCCGCCTGTTCAGACTGCGGGGCCCACGAGGCACAAGGTTGGCCTGAAACTTTGACATCCTCCCCGGCCTGAAGGCCGGAGACTCCTACGGCGCTCAGGCACGGCATCGAGCCGCCCCCGAGTCGCTTCGGTGGGTTCCTGCTGCTGGCGCCATGACCTCTGCGCTCACTTCACAGGCTAACCGGGCGTGTCCCGCCCTTAGTACATTGATCGCCCCGACCACATCGGCGTTGCCTTCAAAACCACATCCCACACACCTGAACAGCGCTTGCGTCTGGCGGTTGGCCGCCGACACATGGCCGCAACAAGGGCACGTGCGGCTGGTATTCTGCGGCGGCACGGCAATCAGCCAGCCGCCGCGCCACGCCAGCTTGTAGTCCAGTTGGCGGCGGAACTCGAACCAGCCCTGATCGAGGATGGCCCTGTTCAGGCCAGACTTGGCCCGAACGTTTCTTCCCGGCGCCTCTGCCGTGCCTGCCGCCGACCTGGACATATTGCGTACCTGCAAGTCCTCGATACACACCATCGCGTGGTTTTGGCTGATCGTGGTGGAGCACTTGTGTAGGTAGTCGCGGCGGGCATTGCCGATGCGGGAATGAATGCGCTGGACGCAGGCTTTCGCCTTGTTCCAGTTGCGGCTGAATCTGACCTTGCGGCTCATCGCCTGCTGCGCTTTGCACAGCGCGGTTTCATGGCGTTTGAAGCTGTTCAGGGGTGCGTAGAACGTAGCCATCCGAAAGCGTGGCGAACCGGGCAATGTCCATGTCGATGCCGACTGCCGCACCCTGTGCCGTGGGCTGCTCATCGACCTCGCGTTCGGTCTGGATGCTCACGAACCACTTGCCACACGACTGGCTCACGGTGATGTTCTTCACCGTGCCAGGCACCTCGCGGCTGTTGCGGTAGCGCAGCCAGCCCAGCTTGGGCAGAAACAGGCGGCTGTTGGTCTGGTCGAGCTTGATCTGTTTCGGGTCGGGATAGCGGAAACTGTCGCGCTGCCCCTTCTTCTTGAACCGGGGAAAGTCGGCTCGCTTGGCGAAGAAGTTGGTGTAGGCCCGTTCCAGATCCTTGAGGCTCTGTTGCAACGGGTGAACAGGCGCATCGGCCAGCCATGCGGTTTGCGGGCTATTGCGCCACTCGGTCAGCAACTTGCACAGGCCCGCATAGCCGAGCTTCTTCTCGCCTTGCTCGTGGCGCTCCTTCTGCAACGCCAGCGCCTTGTTGAAGACGAAGCGACAGGAGCCCGCAAAGCGGCGCATTTGCCGCTCCTGTCGGCCGTCTGGCATGAGTTCGTACTTGAAGGCTTGAAGTCGTTGCATGCTGCTCTTGAGCCATGAGCAATGAAGACGACATTAGGCGCGGACGGCACGGTGTTTTCAAGGTGCATGCCCATGGGGTCTTTGTAACGAAATACCGCCGTAGAAGGGCATCTGTGTCGCCGTGTTACTGCGCTTCATCCTGTGGCGGTGCGTCCATCGAACAGCAGCAGACACCCCACTGCAACCAGGGACGGCTACGCCGTCCGCGCTATCCTTCCCCGCCCTGAACGGCGGGGCTTGTCGCGCCCCGATGGTCATTAGTGGAGAACTGCCTGCACCGCTCTTTCGAACAATGGAAAATCCCTAACCAAGTCGTCTGGACTGCAGGTTTCGCCCTGCTGGGCGACCCGATTTTGTCTTGGCTGCGCGCCCCGGGCAAACCAGGGAAAACCGCTTGCTCCTGGTTTGGGTCCGCCCTTCGGGCAGACTTCCCTCCGTCCGGCATCGATTCGGGGGCCGGCGCGATGGGCGTCCTGCCCAGCGCACCTGCTCCTGATATGAAGAGCAGCGACATCCATGTCGGTTTCTCCCCCAAATCGACGCCTACCCTCGGCCTGCACCCAAGTCGCGTTCGGCAGCGTTTGTGCTATCTCGGATCGAAGATCAAAATCAACAGCAACGATGAGCCAATGTCTTTGTAGGAGCGACCTTGGTCGCGAAAGCTGTCTGTCAGACCTTAAAAATACTGCGTCTGGCCTGGCCCTTTCGCGAGCGAGCTCGCGCCTACCCAAGGTCCGTCGTGCCTGATTGAGCAGCCTTACTGCAACGATCAGTCACCCCCGCCTCCGCCGCAGCCTCCACCGCCACAACCGCTGCTGTCGCCACTGCTGCTGTCGGAGCTGTCAGAACCATGGCTGCCGCCACCACAGCCACCCGGGCCACTGTCCGAGCTGCCATGGCCCAGATCGCTGCCGCAATGCACCACGGTGGCGTTGGTATCGTTGCCGGCGCGGCGCATCCCGCTACAGTCCAGGGCATAGACAAAGCCACCGGCAATTGCCAGTTTGGCGTCAAGCGCAAACAGCAGCGGCAGGCGCAAGGCTGAGCGTGGGTTGATGTTTTCTTCGTGGCAGGCGTACCACCAGGTACGGCGCAGACCGGCGTCACTCTGCGCAGCAGCCTTTGCCCCCAACGCCGCTGCCGGGGTGTGATGAAAGAAACGGCCAAAGGCCTTGTGGCAGAACTCTTCGTAGGCACGGGTGTGGAGGATGAACTCATGCCACAGGTCATCGACCACCTGAGACGGCATCGACACGTAGCGGTAGCCACTCTTGTGATACGCGAGGAAAAACTGCCGCAAGCCTTGGGCAACCAGTTGGCAATCCTTGATCTGCAAATGCGGATGCTGCTGGCGCAAGGCATCGAATAAACCACCCGGCAACACATAATCGCGAATCACCCGCTCACGGCGCAGGCTGCGCATCCCCCGCAGGTGACCGCGTCCGCGCCACAGCGCCACCACGCACATAACCGCGCCCACCACCAGCCACACGTAGTCCATGGCAACACTCCTGGTCAGAAAACGCCGACAGGTTACCACCGCCGATGGTTGCGTAGCCCACACGGTAGTTGTACGATGACTGCTGACCTACAGTGATACCGGTGCAGGCATGTGTGCAGACTGCCAGCTCCACCCCACTCCATCAGCCATTCGGCAACCCTCAGGGTCAAAACAACAGGAGATACCGATGTCCACCCTTCTCGGCCATAACTTCATCGGCGGCGCCCGCAGCGCCTTGGGTCAGAGCCAGCACCAGAGCCTGGACGCGACCACCGGTGAAGCCCTGCCTTACAGCTTTGTCCAGGCCACCGATGGCGAAATCGATGCCGCCGCCCAGGCAGCCAAGGCCGCCTTTCCCGAGTTCCGTCAACTGAGTCCGGCCCGCCGCGCCGAATTCCTCGACGCCATCGCTGATGAGCTGGACCAGTTGGGCGACGACTTCGTGGCCATCGTTTGCCAGGAAACCGCTCTGCCGCAAGCCCGTATCCAGGGTGAGCGCGGTCGTACCAGCGGCCAGATGCGTCTGTTCGCCCAGATCCTGCGCCGTGGCGACTACCTGGGTGCGCGCATCGACCTGCCGCTGCCAGACCGCAAGCCGCTGCCACGCGTGGACCTGCGTCAATACCGCATCGGCGTCGGCCCGGTGGCAGTATTCGGCGCCAGCAACTTCCCGCTGGCCTTCTCCACCGCCGGCGGTGACACCGCTGCGGCACTGGCTGCCGGTTGCCCGGTGGTGTTCAAGGCGCACAGCGGCCACATGGCCACTGCCGACCTGGTTGGCCAGGCGATCATCCGCGCCGCCGAGCGTACCGGCATGCCTAAAGGCGTGTTCAACATGATCTTCGGTAACGGCGTAGGCGAAGGCCTGGTCAAGCACCCGGCCATTCAGGCGGTAGGCTTCACCGGTTCCCTGGGCGGCGGTAATGCGCTGTGCAAAATGGCCGCCGAGCGCCCGCAGCCGATCCCGGTGTTCGCCGAAATGTCGAGCATCAACCCGGTGATCATCCTGCCGCAGGCGCTGGACGCCCGCAGCGAAACCATCGCCAAGGACCTGGCTGCTTCGGTCGCGATGGGTGGCGGTCAGTTCTGCACCAACCCGGGCCTGGTCATCGGCCTGCGCTCGCCGGCCTTCACCGCCTTCCTGGAGCAACTGGCCGGTCAGATCGACGGCCAGGGTCCACAGACCCTGCTCAACGCTGGCGGTCTGCGCAGCTACAGCAAGGGCGTCGAGCACCTGCTGGCGCATTCGGGCGTCACTCACCTGGCGGGCAAGGTTCAGGACGGCAAGCAGGCTCAGTCGCAACTGTTCAAGGCTGACGTCAGCCTGCTGCTGAACGGCGATGAGTTGCTGCAGGAAGAAGTCTTTGGTCCGACCACCATCGCCATCGAAGTGGCCGATGATGCCGAACTGCAAAAAGCCCTGCTGGCCCTGCGTGGTCAGTTGACCGCAACACTGATCGGTGAGCCGGCTGATCTGTCGGGCTACCAGTGGCTGCTGCCGTTGCTGGAAGACAAGGTTGGCCGGATTCTGGTCAATGGCTACCCGACCGGTGTTGAAGTCTGCGACGCCATGGTTCACGGTGGTCCGTACCCGGCGACGTCCGATTCGCGCGGCACCTCGGTGGGTACGCTGGCGATCGACCGCTTCCTGCGTCCGGTCTGCTACCAGAACCACGCTGACGCCCTGCTGCCGCCTGCGCTGCAGAACGCCAACCCGCTGGGCCTGCGCCGCCTGGTCAATGGCGAGTGGAGCGACCAGCCTATCGCTTGATAAGGCCGGGCGGTAAGACAAAGGCGTGATCCGTGAGGGTCACGCCTTTTTTGTTGAGTGGCGTTTCAGGGAGCGATTGCAGGAGCGGCTTTAGCCATTCAATAACGATCTGATTTGTGCATGGCTTTTTTCTTACGCCACCGCCCCTCCCCCAAGCAACAAGGCGAAACTTGCCGTTCGGACAACAAGATGAAAGAGTTGAGTTCTTCGCGGCTAAAGCCGCTCCTACGGCATCGCTCCGGGGTGAGTTGCAGGCGCTCGGCCACCGGCCGGGGGCGTATTCGACGTCGAGAATTCTGGCGCGCAGCAGTTCGCGCAGTTGTGAGTGCAGCGGCACACTGGAAAGCGGCAGGAGGACCTTGTTGTCTTGCATCGCGAGATCACTTGTCGTAACGAGTCCCACAGCGACGGAAATACCGTTTGAGCATATGGTTAGAAGCCATCTCTGAGCACGCCGGAACAGAGACCTTCAAGGTCGCTGCTCCATGCGTCTGGCTCAGTGCTGCAGCCTCCGGTCAGTCAGGTGCGGTGGCGCTGAGCGGCACACTCAACGGCAATCCGAACAGCAGCACGTCGGCCCGCTGCTCACCGAAACGGGCAATGTTGGGCAGCCGCGCCCACAGGGTGGCACCGATCGCAGTGACGATGCGCTGGCTCGGCACGTTGGCCGCCATGATCCAGGCCACCAGATTTTCAAGCCCCGCCTGGCGGCCGAGGGCCACCGCACCGCGCCCCAGTGCCACGCCGATGCCGCTGCCGTAGTGGTCGCGCCGGACGTAGATGGCCGCTTCACCGGTCTGGTAGCAGGCCTGGGTGCCCCAGCTGAAGCGGTTGATCGACAGCCAGCCCAGCACTTCGCCGCGCCGCTCAAAGACATACACCGGCAAACCGTCACGCTTGTAGAGGTTGATGTAGAACGTGACCTCTTCAAGGGTCATGGGCCGTACCACCGGCGAGTTGGCGCCGCTGGCAGCGGTTTCGTTGAAGATCTGCATCATCGCCGGCAGGTCGCTGTCACGTGATTCACGCAAACCTTTGGCCAGACGTGGCATGGCCGCTGCGTCGACAAAACTGTTCATCAGTGCATCCTCCGCGCATAAACCGAATGTTTGAGTTGCCCGCGCGCCCGTGCCAGGCGTGAGCGCACCGTGCCGATCGGCACCGCCAGGTGGCGGGCGGCGTCCTGATAGCTGATGTCCGAGTCGACCACCAGCTGGATCACCGTGCGCATGTCGGTGGACAGCTCATCAATGGCTTGCAGGGTGCGACCGAGGATGCGCTGATGGTCACTGACCTGGCTGGGGTCGTGGCCCTGCTCCAGGTGTTCCAGGTCCAGATCCGTCAGTTCCGTGGGCTGCGGCTGGTTGTAGAGGGTTTTGAAGTGGTTCCTGACCAGGTTTGCGGCAATGCCGAACAGCCATGTCTCGGGCCGGGAATGGCCCTGGTATTTGTGCTGATTGCGCCAGGCTTCCAGGTAGGTCATCTGCATCAGGTCATCGACATCGGCCTGGTTGAACACCCGCTTGCTGATGAACCCGCGCAGTTTCTTGGCGCTGTTTCTGGCCAGCCCTGCCACATCCACCGCGATGACCCCGATGACCTTTGCTTCACACATCTCGTTGTTGGCTTGCACGCTTGTATCCCTCATCCGTTAGACGGTTGCCGTTAGTGGCCCCAGAGGGAGAGCAGCGAACGTACCAGCTTTTACAAATTTTCAACTTGTTGATTTTTAAGGAAATAAACCTCGATAAAACAGCGTTTTGTGCCATTTGTGGCATTACTGATACAAAACCGCGTGCCAGTTGTGGCACGACTTTCCTGGCTGCCGACCGGGGAACCCTTTGCTGCGTTGTGCCACTCAAGGCACATCCATTTCTGGCGATAGCGCAGCCCATGAAAATCAACTCTTTTAGCGACCCCCGGCCCGACCTGGACCTGATTGCGCGGCCCGCGCCCGCAGAAGTGCGCACCCCGACGCTGCGCAATCCGCTGCTCGACTCCATGGAAGAAGTGGCGCTGAAATTCACCGAAAGCGTCGAGCGCCACAGCAAGTCGCTGGACGAGCGTCAGGTGCGCGAAAGCAGCACCGCCCAGCGTGTCGAACGAGTCGAGAAGCTCACCCAGCTGTACCGCCTGCTCGACAACGCCGAACAGCCGGCCCTGGAACAACTGGCGCGGCGCATGCAGATCCAGATGCAACAGCAGGCCGCACTGGGCGGCATCCTGAATCTGGCCGACAACGACCCGACCCGGGCCGACCTGGCCCTGCAGCAGGCGGTGCGCATGGCCGCCGCCGAGGGCCGCCAGTCGCTGGCCGACCAGGCCCATGGGCTGCTCGACGAGTTGCGTCAAACCCACGGCGACAAGATTCGCGCCGGGCTCAACACCGCCAGTGCCATCGCCCTGTTCAGCAGCGATCCGGAACAACGCAGCGCCATGCGCCAGCTCTACTACGCCGCCATCGTTGCCCAGCAGCCGCTGGCCGCGCTGCTCGAAGCGCTGCTGGAGCGCTTCAACGAGGAACAGTTCAGCCGTGGCCTGCGCACCTTGCAGCGCGCCCTGGCCGATGACATCGCCGCCCTGGCTCCATCAATACCCGGCCCGGTGTTGCGCTCGATGCTGCGCGGGCTGGGTGCCGGCGGGCAGATCAACAACCTGCTCAAGAGCTGCCTGGCGCTGCTCGAACGCCTGGCGCACAAGAACCCCGGCAGCAGCATGACGGCGCTGGGCATGAGCAAGCGGGTGCTGCGCTTTTGTGCCAACGGCTTCTTCGCCCGCGACCTGACCCTGCTGGCCGAAGACACCCTGGGTCGTCAGCCTGAACTGCAACCGGTGTTTTTCAACAGCCTGTACCCCTTGCTCCAGACCCTGCCGCTGGCGATCTGGAAAGACCTCAAGACCCGCCAGAACGGCCTGCGCCTGCTGATGGGCCTGATGGAAGAACTGGCCCGTCATGAACGCAAGGCGCTGGGCCTGGACGAAACCGCGAGGGTCGTGCAATGAGCTGGCTGATCCAGGCACTCAATCGGCTGGCCCTGGCGTTGACCGGGCGCAGCGAAATCATTGGTGCGGTGATGGTCATGGCCATCGTGTTCATGATGATCCTGCCCTTGCCCACCGCGCTGGTGGACGTGCTGATCGCCCTGAACATCTGCGTTTCGTCACTGTTGATCGTGCTGGCCATGTACCTGCCCAGGCCGCTGGCGTTCTCGACCTTTCCGGCGGTATTGCTGCTGACCACCATGTTCCGGTTGTCGCTGTCGATCGCCACCACCCGGCTGATCCTGCTGCAACAGGACGCCGGGCATATCGTCGAGGCGTTCGGCAGCTTCGTGGTCGGCGGCAACCTGGCAGTCGGCCTGGTGATTTTCCTGATCCTGACCATCGTCAACTTCCTGGTCATCACCAAGGGTTCAGAGCGGGTCGCGGAAGTGGCGGCGCGCTTTACCCTCGACGCCATGCCGGGCAAGCAGATGTCGATCGACAGCGATTTGCGCGCCAACCTGATCACCGTGCGCGAGGCGCGTCAGCGCCGCGAAGAGCTGTCCAAGGAAAGCCAGCTGTTCGGCGCCATGGACGGCGCGATGAAGTTCGTCAAGGGCGACGCCATTGCCGGCCTGGTGATCGTGTTCATCAACCTGATTGGCGGTTTTTCCATTGGCGTGCTGCAAAACGGCATGGAAGCCGGTGCGGCCATGCACCTGTATTCGGTCCTGACCATCGGTGACGGCCTGATCGCACAGATTCCCGCGCTGCTGATCTCGCTGACCGCCGGCATGATCATCACTCGGGTCGCGCCCGACAACCAGAGCGCCGATATCAACATCGGCCATGAAATTGCCGACCAGTTGACCAGCCAGCCCAAGGCCTGGGTGATTTCCTCGCTGGGCATGCTCGGCTTTGCCGCCATCCCCGGCATGCCCACCGGGGTCTTTGTGTGCATCAGCCTGGTATGCCTGTCCAGCGGCCTGTACCAGCTTTGGCGGGCCCGCCAGCGGCAGACCCAACAGGACAACCTCAACGCCGCCGGGCAGAGCGCGCCGGAACTCAATGGCCGCGATGACATTCGCCGCTTCAACCCCTCGCGGGCCTACCTGCTGCAGTTCAACCCGGCCCGCCAGGACAGTGCCGAGACCGACGCGCTGTTGCAGGCGATCCGCCAGCGGCGCAACTCGCTGGTCCATAACTACGGCCTGACCCTGCCGTCGTTCGATATCGAGTTCACCGACCGCTGCGCAGACGACGAGTTTCGCTTCTGCGTGTATGAAGTACCGGTGATCCGTGCCACCTGCTTCAGTCCCCGCCTGGCGGTGGAGCAGCATTACCAGCACCAGGCCCGCGACGCCGAACCGGGCCAGCCCGAGCGCGACGAGCAACAGTGGATCTGGCTGGCGGCCGATGACCCGCTGCTGAGCGACAGCGAGATCAGCCGCTTCAGCGCCCAAGAGTTAATCGTCGAGCGCATGCAGCGCGCCTTTCAGGCCACCGGGCCGCAGTTCATCGGCCTGCAGGAAAGCAAGGCGATCCTTGGCTGGCTGGAAAGCGAACAGCCCGAGCTTGCCCAGGAGCTGCAACGCACCCTGCCACTGGCGCGCTTCGCCGCCATCTTGCAGCGCCTGTCGGCCGAACTGGTGTCGCTGCGCTCGGTACGACCGATTGCCGAAACGCTGATCGAGCAAGGCCAGCATGAGCGTGACCTCAATGCCCTGACCGACCATGTGCGCATCGCCCTCAAGGCGCAGATCTGCCATCAGCACAGCGAAAACAACACCCTGCACACCTGGCTGATGACCCCGGAAACCGAGGTACTGCTGCGCGATGCGCTGCGCCAGACCCAGAACGAATCGTACTTTGCCCTGGACCCGGAGCTGGGCGGTGCGCTGCTCGAACAACTGCGCCAGGCCTTTACCCTGCAAGCCCGGCCAAGGCCGGTGCTGCTGGTCGCCCAGGACCTGCGCAGCCCGCTGCGCAGCCTGCTCAACGAAGAATTCAACCATGTCCCGGTACTGTCTTTCGCCGAACTGCTGTCAACGGTGCAAGTGCAGGTGCTGGGGCGTCTCGATCTGGAAGAAGCACAGGTCCTGATGGCCTGATGGAGCGTGCCCGATGCAACAGCGAAACCTCTATGAACTGCGGGTCCTGACCGGCCTGCACCGCGGCGCCGCGCTGCCGCTGAGCGGCGACCAATGGTCGATCGGCTCGTCCAGCGGCTCGGACCTGGCGCTCTACGATCCAGGTATCAAAGACCGCCATTGCCTGCTGCGCCTGGTCGACGACACCTGGTCGCTGGCACGTGATGACGGCCCGGTGACCGACAGCGAAGGCCATAAGGTCGATGCCATCGAGCGCCTGGAACCCGGCACCCCGTTTGCGCTCAACGGGGTCTGGTTGTCGGTGACCAGCGCCAACACCGACTGGCCCACCGAAGACGAAGAACAGGACGCCGCACTGTTCGCCGACAGCCTGCTGGCCGCCGAACCCGAAACCCGGCCGCTGCCTGCCAGCGCGTTGCCCGCACGGCGTCCCCTGCTCGGGCCATTGCTGCTGATCGGCGCACTGCTGGTGTTCCTGGGTGTGGTGCTGTGGCTGTTCAACCAGCAGCCGCCGTTGCCGCCACCGGTCCAGACGCCGCACAAAACCGTGCTCAAGGACGCCGCAGCGGTTGAGAGCGTGCTGCACGGCATGCTCCGCGAACGCGAATTGCAAGACCGCATCAGCCTCAGTCAGGAGCAAGGCAAGATTCTGCTTAACGGCCGGTTCGACGAAGACGACCTGCTGCAGAGTGCATCGCGCCTGCTGCTCAACTTCGAACGTCAGTACAAGAGCCCGCTGCCGGTGCTCACCGCCCTGCCCTCGGCCACCGACAAGCTGCCGTTCAGCATCGTGCAGATCAGCAACAACCGCCTGCCCAACGTGCTGACCAATACCGGCCGGCGGATGTTCCTCGGGGATGAGGTCGATGGCGTGCGGCTGGTGGACATCAGCGAGAGCAAGCTGGTGTTCGAAGGTGAGCGGCGGGTCGAGGTGAGCTGGTGAACCCGGCGCTTCAGGCGCGTCTGGAAGACTGGCGCAACAGCCGGCTGGCACGCATCGCCAGCCCTCCACCGGTGGAAATTCTCGGTCGCATCGCCGGGGTCAGCGGCATCCTGCTGCACAGCAGCATGCCCCGCGCGCGGATCGGCGACCTGTGCCAGATCCGCCGCGCCGACGGCAGCGAAGTGATGGCCGAAATCGTCGGTTTCGACCGCCAGTACACCCTGCTCGCCGCACTGGGCGCGCTGGACGGGATCGCCATCGGCGCGCCGGTCAGGCCGTTGTTCCAGCCGCACAGCCTGATCGTCGGCGAGCACCTGCTCGGCGCGGTGCTCGATGGCTTTGGCCGCTCGCTTGACGGTGACGGCCCGTCGGCCTTCGCGCTGGCCGGCGCACAGGGCGCATTGCCGGTGATCCGCGACGCCCCGGCCGCCACCGAACGGCCACGCATCGAGGCACCGCTGAGCACCGGCCTACGCTCAATCGACGGCCTGCTGACCCTGGGCGAAGGCCAGCGGGTCGGGGTGTTCGCCGGGGCCGGCTGCGGCAAGACCACCCTGCTCGCGGAGCTGGCGCGCAATACCCCGTGCCAGGCCATCGTGTTCGGCCTGATCGGCGAACGGGGCCGGGAGCTGCGCGAGTTTCTTGACCATGAGCTGGACGATGAACTGCGCGCCCGCACGGTGCTGGTGTGTTCCACCTCCGACCGCAGCAGCATGGAGCGCGCCCGTGCAGCGTTCACCGCCACTACCATTGCCGAGGGCTTTCGCCAACAGGGCCAGTCGACCCTGCTGATCATCGACTCGCTGACCCGCTTTGCCAGGGCCCAGCGCGAGATCGGCCTGGCCAGCGGCGAGCCGGCCGGGCGCGGCGGTTTGCCGCCTTCGGTGTACAGCCTGTTGCCACGCCTGGTCGAGCGGGCCGGGCGCACACGTGGCGCGGCGATCACCGCACTGTATTCGGTGCTAATCGAGCAGGACTCGATGAACGACCCGGTGGCCGATGAAGTGCGCTCGCTGCTCGACGGCCACATCGTGCTGTCGCGCCGGCTGGCCGAGGCCGGGCACTACCCGGCGGTGGACGTGCTGGCCAGCCTGAGCCGGACCATGAGCAATGTCTCGGGAACCGAACAGCTGCACGGTGCCACACAGTTGCGCAGGCTACTGGCCGCTTATCAGCAAGTGGAGATGCTGATCAAGCTGGGCGAGTACCAGCCGGGCAACGATCCGCTGACCGACTTCGCCGTGCAGTCCCGTGACCGGGTCATGGCGTTTCTCCAGCAATCGCTGCGTGACCCGGTGTCGCTGGACGACACCCTGGACCACTTGATGCAGGTAATTGCCGATGTCCCACTCTGAATCCGATAGCCACGACCCGGCCAGCGATCCGCAACTGCAAAGCCTTGGCCAGACCCTCGACGTACTGGCGCCGATCCGCCGCCACCGGCTGACCCTCGCCGAGCAGGCCTGGCGTCGGCACCGGCAGGTGCTCGAAGCCCTGCGCCAGCGCCTGGACAGCCTGCACGCCGGCCTGCAACGACTGCAGCACGAGTTTCGCCAGTCGCGCCAGGAGCAGCGCGAGCAGCATGCCAACCGGCCGCTGCCGCTCAGTGAGATGAACGACTGGCTGGCCGCCGAGCGCCAGGCCATGCGCCAGATCGAAGAACACCAGCGGCGGGTGAATAACCTGCAAGACGAACACCGCCAGCAACAGCAGTGGACCGAGGACAGCCACCAGGAACTGCGGCGCCGCCAGCGCGACGTGGAGAAGCTCGATTACCTGCTCGATATGACCCGGAAGGCCTCATGAACAGCCGCCCGGCCCTGCACAAGCCACAACCGCCGCGCACGCCCGAGCCGCGTGCCCGGCAGCCTGACAACAGCGTCCCCGCTACACCGCCAGCGTCACGCCACGAGCGCAACGGGCCGGCGCACAGCGATACCCGCCTGGACAGCGAGCTGTTCGAAAGCCTGCTCGACGCCTCGCCGGCCACCGCGACCTGGCTGGGCAGCGAAACAGCGCAGGGGTTCAACGAGCCCTGGCAAGACCACGAAAGACAAGGTGGCGGCGCCCCCGGTGCCGAACCTGCCCTGGCGTACTGGTGGGAGAACCTGCTGGAAACCATCGAAACCCAACTGACTGCGCAGCAGCAGATCCCGGTCGAGGCGGTGCTGGAACTGCCGGTGCTCGGCCAGGTGCGCGTCCAGGTGGCTGACGATCGTGACGGTCTGGCGATCACCTTGCGCTTCGACGACCCCGCCGCCTGGCGACACTGCCGCGAGACCGCCGAACACAGCCGCACCTGCCTCAGCGAGCGATTGTCACGCCCGGTGCGGCTCACCCTTGAACAGGCGGGCCAATGACATGAATGCCCATGTTCTGCACCTGCCGACCATGAGCCAGGCCGAAGCCTGCGTGCGCCAGCGGATCGGCGCCGGCCTGAGCCTGGCGTTCAACCTTGAAAGCCAGCCGGGCAGGCTTGACCTGCATCTGCTGCACGGGCCGGTTCAGGACCGTGACTACGCAGGTTTCGAGTGCGCAAGCGGCGCCCTGCGCCTGAGCGAGGCGCAAGCCCTGCTCGGGCTGCTGTCCAGTTGTCCGGCCCTGCTGCCGCCCAGTGACAGCGACGCCCAAGAGCATCACTGGTACTGGCAACTCTACAACCACTACCTCAGCGCCGAACTGCAAGCGCTGTTCGGCGCCCTGCAACCGCAGCCTGTGACGAGCCAGACCGGACAGCTGTGCGCGGTGCTGCAGGTGCGCTGCAACGGCTTGCAGGTCTGCGCCCGGCTGCAGGCCTCGGCGCCGACCCTGCTGGGCCTGCTTGAGCGCGGCCAGTGGCAACCGGCAAGCCCGGCGGCGGACTTCAACCTGCCGCTGGTCACCGCGCTGACCCTTGGCCAGTTACGCCTGACCCGCGCCGAGCTGGCCGGCCTGCGCCGCGGTGATGTGCTGCTCCCCGAGCAAGCGCTGTTCAGCCCCGAAGGCCGCGGCACGCTGCAACTTGGCAACTGGCGTCTGGGCCTGGCCCAGACTCCCGACCACCCGCTGTGTTTCACCCTGACCCAGATGGAGAGCCACCCCATGAACGCCCCGATCGACCACTTCTCTGCCGGCGACGCCGACCATCCGCTGCATTTTGAGCAACTCGACGAAATGCTCCACGACCACGAGGCTGCGCCCCAGCACGACATGGCGCTGTTCGACGACCTGGCCCTCAACCTGAGCCTGCGCGCCGGGCACCTGTCGTTGAGTCTGGGCCAGATGCGCAGCCTGGCGGTGGGTTCGGTGCTGACCTTCAGCGGCTGCGCACCCGGCCAGGCGATGCTGTACTACGGCGAGCGGGTGCTGGGGCACGGCGAGCTGGTTAATGTTGAAGGCCGCCTGGGTCTGCAAATTACCCGGCTGGAAGCGCTGCGGTGAATCTGCAGAATCTTGATCCGTTGACGATGGCGCTGTTTCTCGGCGCCTTGTCACTGGTGCCGTTGCTGATGATCATCTGCACGGCATTCCTGAAAATCGCCATGGTGCTGCTGATTACCCGCAACGCCATCGGCGTGCAGCAGGCGCCGCCGAACATGGCGCTGTACGGCATTGCCCTGGCGGCGACACTGTTCATCATGGCCCCGGTGTTCAACGAGATGGGCCAACGGATCAAGAAACTGCCCGAGCGCCTGGACAGCCTCAGCGCCATGGAGCATTCGGCGCGCCACGTGATCGAGCCGCTGCGCCAATTCATGCAGCGCAACATCGACCCCGATATCCAGACTCACCTGCTGGACAACACCCAACGCCTGTGGCCCAGCGAGATGGCCAGCCAGGTCAAGCGCGACGACCTGCTGCTGATCATTCCGGCGTTCGTGCTCTCGGAGCTACAGGCCGGGTTTCAGATCGGTTTTCTGATCTACGTGCCGTTTATCGTCATCGACCTGATCGTGTCGAACATCCTGCTGGCCCTGGGCATGCAGATGGTCGCGCCGATGACCATTTCGCTGCCGCTGAAAATTCTGTTGTTCGTTCTGGTGGACGGCTGGACCCGCCTGCTCGACGGGCTTTTCTACAGTTACCTGTGACAGCGAGGCCGCATGGATACCCTGACACTGTTCAAACAGGCCATGCTGCTGGTGGTGGTGCTGTCTGCCCCGCCGCTGATCGTGGCGGTGATCGTCGGCATCATCACCTCGCTGCTGCAAGCGGTGATGCAACTGCAGGACCAGACCCTGCCGTTCGCCATCAAGCTGGTCGCGGTCGGCGTCGCCCTGGCCCTGACCGGGCGCTGGATCGGTGTGGAACTCATTCAACTGACGCAACTGGCGTTCAGCATGATCCCCATGACGAGGCACTGAGATGTTCGAGCCCGCCTTCAAGGAGCTGAGCGAGTCGGTGCTGGCCCTGACCATCGGCATGGCTCGCTTGTACCCATGCCTGTTCCTGATCCCGGCCTTCGCCTTCACTGAACTCAAGGGCATGTTGCGCCATGCCATCGTGCTGGCGCTATCGCTGATGGCCATGCCCGGTATCCGCCATGTGCTGCAAGGCCAGCAACTGGACTGGCTGGACCTGACCGCGCTGATGATCAAGGAAAGCGCGATCGGCCTGCTGCTGGGGGTGCTGCTGGCCATGCCGTTCTGGCTGTTCGAGGCAATCGGCTGCCTGTTCGACAACCAGCGCGGTGCGCTGATCGGCGGGCAGATCAACCCGGCACTGGGCGACAACACCTCGGAACTGGGGCACATGCTCAAGCAGGTGATGATCCTGCTGATGGTCATGGGCGGCGGCTACGCCAGCCTGACCCAGATCATGTGGGACAGCTACCTGGTCTGGCCGGCCACCCAGTGGGCGCCGCTGACCGGCGCTGAAGGCTTCGAAGTGTTCCTTACGCTGGTGGCCAGCACCTTGCGCTACATGGTGCTGTACGCCGCCCCCTTGGTGGGGCTGTTGCTGCTGATCGAATTCGGCATGGCGATCCTCAGCCTCTACAGCCCGCAACTGCAGGTCTCGACCCTGGCGATGCCGGCCAAAAGCCTGATCGGCCTGCTGTTTCTGGTGATTTACCTGCCGATGCTGATGTCGCTGGGCGAAGGCCGCCTGGCTGAGCTGAGCGACTTGCGCCACCTGCTGCCGGTGCTGCTCAAAGCCCCCTGACCCCGGAACACGCCCGCCATGAGCGAAAAAACCGAACAGCCCACCCAGAAAAAACTCCAGGACGCGCGCAAGAAAGGTCAGGTCGGACAAAGCCAGGACGTACCCAAATTGCTGATTTTCGCCGCCTTGATAGAGCTGATCCTGGCCTTGGTCGACAGCGGCATGCAGCGCCTGAAGGGCCTGATGCTGCTGCCGCTGAGCCAACTGGACCGGCCCTTCGCGGCCGCCAATGCCGAGGTGTGGAGCAAGGCGGCGCTGGAGCTGTTGCTGTTCATGCTGCCGGTGCTGGGTCTTGCGGTGGTGATGCGGCTGGTCGGCGGCTGGATTCAGTTCGGCCCGCTGTTCGCCCCCGAAGCGCTGAAACTGGATTTCGAGCGCATCAACCCGATTGGCCAGTTCAAGCAGATGTTTTCCGGCCGCAACCTGTTCAACCTGCTCAACAGCCTGTGCAAGGCGATCTTCATCGGCCTGGTGCTGTACTGGGTGCTGCCGCCGGCGCTGGGTGACCTGATCGGCCTGGCCCGTACCGATCTGGACAGTTACTGGCGCGCGCTGGTCGAGCTGTTCACCCGCCTGTCGCGGATCTGTCTCGGCCTGCTGCTGGTGCTGGCGGTGGTGGATTTTGCCTTGCAGAAGTACTTCTTCATCAAGGGCCAGCGCATGAGCCACGAAGACATCCGCAAGGAACACAAAGAGGTCGAAGGCGACCCGCACATGAAGTTCCACCGCAAATCGCTGGCTCGCGAGCTGGTCCAGCAGCCCGCGACTGCGGCACCGGCCAGAGCGCCGGTCGAAGAAGCCGACATGCTGCTGGTCAACCCCACCCACTTTGCCGTGGCGCTGTACTACCGCCCCGAAAAAACCCCGTTGCCGCGCATCCTGTGCAAGGGCCAGGACGCCGACGCCCGCGAACTGATCGAACGCGCCCGCAAGGCCGGCGTGCCGGTGGTGCGCTTCGTCTGGCTGGCCCGTACCCTGTACCGCGAACAAGTCGGCCAGTTCATCCCGCGCCCGACCCTGCAGGCGGTGGCCCAGGTGTACCGGCTGCTGCGCGAGCTGGACGAACAGGCCAAGGGTGAATTGATTGATATGGCGCAGCATCCGCAACCGTAATGCCGATCAGTCCAGGCCAACGCGGTCCGGTGAGAGGCCCCGCTTACTGAGGCCCCATCAGGCACAAATCCTGTAGTTGGCCGATACCTCGATGGGAGATTTTATGGTCTTGGGCAAGCGCTGCACATTGTCTATGGCTGTTGCACAACAGCAGATTCAGTGGTCTTACCGGCCCCTTCGCCAGCAAGCTGGCTCGCACCGGATCAGAGTCATGCCGGCTACTTGAGCCCGACCCGTACCCGGAGGGCTCAGCCGACGAAAGCGTCAGTACCTTCTCAAGCGGATTTGAGTCGCGCTCAATGACCGCTTGAATGATCGACAGCAGGGCCTGGCAACCTGCGGGAACCAGCCAGCCGGGGGCGCCACTCAGGCTCAGGAAAATTCCTTGTTTTTCCTCTGAACCGGAGAGCCACATGCCCCCATCAATCCAGAACACCCCGACGGCTGCCCAGCTCCATGGCCCGCAGACGGTCGGCCATAACCCGCAAGGTCTGCAACAGCAGGCCAACCAGCCAGCGACCCAGCGCGCGTCCACCTCGCTGGCTCAGCTCATGCGCCAGTCATCAGGGCCGCTGCCGTCCTTGACTCAGGATGTGCAGGCGACGCCTCACCAAGGTCCGGCGGCCAGCCCCGGAGCCCTGCTCACGGCAGCGCTCGACCCGGAAGATGCGGCGGTGCGCGCCGCCGTGCAGGCAACCCGTGGTCCAGGAGCCAAGCTGCGTGGCGCCGATGGCTTTGGCCGCTCGCTACCGGGCAGTGAACGCAAATCCTCGGCCTCGCCTGGCGATGCCGGCGCCAGCACATCGCGCAGCGAAGCCAGCGCCGCACTCCCCGCCAATGCGGTACTCGATCGCAGCCAGGCCGGGCGTTTTGTCGGCCTCGATGGCCAGATCGAGCGTATCAAGCGGCCGCCGTTGCCGGTCAGTGATGTAAGCCTGGATGCCAAGGGCCATGCCAGCTTCGAGCACTTTGACCCGCCGGCACTCAAGGACCTGTTGCAAAACACGCTGGGGCAGGAAGGCAAGACGTATCTGGCCCACAACCGCACCGAACAAGGCAACAAGCAGGTACTGCTGGAAGCCGATGGTCACCTGTTGCACCTGGAGCAGTCAGATACCGCCTTGGTGGTGATGCGCAGCAGTGACGGCTTGGCTCTGCCGGCTGGCAGCAAGCCCGGCAGCGTCGAGTTGTTCGGCAAGGACCAGAGCATGGGCCTGAAGGGCGATGAAGGCCCTGGCAAGACGCTGCCGGACAAAGCCCTGCTGGCGCAGGTCAGCGGTGTCTATCAGGACCGCGACGGTCAGCAACTGCGCCTGCACGATGACAAACTGCAACAGCTGCACCCCGCCACCCGCAGCTGGAGCCCGGTGCCGCAAAGCGCCGGGCAGAAATTCAGCGAGCTGACCCACGGCGGCAATGGCCAGGTCTACGGGCGCAACAGCGACACCTTGATCGAGCTGTCCGGCGACAAGGGCCGGCATATGCATCTGCCGGGGCTGACCGCGCACTCGGTGGCCGCCGACGGCAGCGTGGCCATGCTGGCTGGCAAGGACACCCAGACCGTGCAAATTGGCAAGATGGGCGATGCCCAGCCGCTGCAAGTGACACTGCAACTGGACGGCGGCAAGGCCGAAGCCGCCCATGTCGGCCTGAGCCGCGACCGGCTGTTCGTCACTGACACCGAAGGCCGGCTGTACAGTGCCTCTCGCGAAGCGCTCAAGAACACCGACGGCGCTTTAAAGCTGCAACCGGAAACCGGCTACCAGCCGGCTGGCGGCAAGCTGGGCGCCCAGCACCAGGTGACCGGTTTCATGAGCGGCGCTGACGGCCAGTTGCATGTGCAGGTCAAGAACAATGCCGGGCAAACCCACTCGCACACGCTGGATGAGCAAAGCGCCAGCCTCAAGAGCGGCTGGAACCTCAGTGACGTGATCGTCATCGAGAACAAGCGCGGCCTGCCGGTTGCCAAGACGCCGCCCAACGAGAGCATTCACAACCTTGAACGCGGCGGCAGTATCGGTCTGGTCGATGGGCGCATTCAGAAATGGGACACCGCTACCCAGGACTGGAAAGACACCGGCCTCAAGGACATCGACCGTCTGCAGCGCGGCACCAACGGCAGTGCCTTCGTGCTCAAGGAGGGCAAGCTCTCGCACCTGAAGGTCGAGCCGGACTACGCGAAAAACCCGTTCAATTCCCACCACCAGCTGACCCAGGCACCGCGCTCGACCAAGGTCGAAGTCGGTGATGAACTCAAGGGCCTCGATGACCGGGTGATCAAGGCGTTTGCCGCCGTCACCGACAAGCAGTTCGTCGCCATGGATGACAGCGGGCGCATGACCGCTCACCAGGACAAACAGGACCCCAATGAGCTGACCCGTCAGGGGCTCAATGGCGAGGTCGCCCACCTGGCGCTGGATGCCGACGGCACGCTGCATGCCCAGACCAGTAACGGCGAGCTGTACTTCATGGCCAAGGACGATTGGCAGGCCAAACCGCAGGAACGTCCCGACGCCAAGTGGACGCGGATGCCGGTACCGGGCAAGGTCGAGACCCTGCGCACCGAGGACGACAACAGCATCAGCGTCAAGCTCAAGGAGAGCCCGCTCAGCAACGGCCAGGACACCTTCAATCTCAAAGGCAAAACCTGGTCGCCGATGGAGCCGCGCCCGGTCGATCCCAATGCCCTGCGCGAACTGTTCGACCGTCTCGACAATGGCACCGCGCGCTGGAAAATTCCGTTTACCGGCGGGACCGCCACCGCATCAGTCAATCTGCTGGGGCGCAATGGCATGGAGCAGTCGCACAAGTCCGGCACCATGGACTTCATCCGCGCCCATGTGTTCAAGCCGAGCCTGGAGATACCGCGCCCGCTGCAGAACATGGGTGACTATGCCCAGCACCTGTGGCAGGGCCGCGAGGGGCTGGGCGATGTGTATAAGGCTCAGGCACCGCTGTTCAAGCAACTGAGCGAAATCGACACATCGACCACCGCGCCCGCCGCCGGCCACAACCTTAAAGACCGCATCGCCAGTCTGGAGCTGGGCAGCGAAGGCAAAACCCTGGTTGACGAGCTGCAGACCTTCCGTGAAGACCTGGAAAAGAGCGCCCACGGTACGGTCATGCATATGGGCCGGGAGAAGAAGCTGCTCAACCTGCACGGCGAGTTCAAGGAGGGCCTCAAGGACAAGCCACCGTCTGCGCCGCGTGACAACGATTTGATCACTCTGGCGAGCACCACCCTCGACAAGCTCGCGCCATCGCAGGACAACCCGACCGGCAAGCTGCTGCAAGACTTGAAGGGCAAGGGTATGACCCTGTCGCACATGGCCGTCGACACCCCGGCCAATCAGCGCCGCGACGGCGGTAACCATCTGCAATTGAGCAAGGCCCGCCTGGCGCTGGACATCGTGACGCTCAAGGGGCTCGATGAGCTGGTCGACAAGGCGCAGAACCCGCCACCCGGCACCGACCCGGCCGCGCATGCCAAAACCCTCAAGGCCGGGCTGGAGCAGTTGCGCGACAAGACCTACGGCGAGAACCCGATCAAGCAGGTCACCGACATGGGCTTTTCCGGCCACCGCGAGCTGGAAAAAACCTATAACGGGATCAAGGCATTCCTCAATGGTTTCAACGACCCGCAGCACGCCATCAGCGTCAACATGCGCGCCGCCACCGGCAGCGCCGACCAGGCGCAATTGGCCGCCACCCTCAAGGATTCGCTCAAGCGCCTGGAGCACCCTGACGATGAGCTGGCGATTTCGCGCAATTACGGGATGACCGTCAGTACGCCGTTCTTCAACCTGGCGAAACTGGCCCCTGGTCCCTGGCCTGCAGGCTCTGTGGACGGCACCCGCAATTACGCGCTGATGGCCGAGCGTGGCGAGAAAGGCGTCGAGGTGTACATGTTTCACGAAGGCGCTGGCACGCTCAACGCAGGCGTCGGGGGCGGTGAAAACTTCCTGCCCAATATCACCAGCGCCGACCAGCTCGCCAAAATGACTGCAATAGACACTGGCAATGACCGGCGTGGCGCGTTTGCCTTTCGGTTCGGCGGCGATGTGACGCTGTCCGACAGCAAGACCCAGCGCACCGGGGTGGCCTTCACGGTGCCTGACGAGAAGATTGATCGGTTTGTCGACGATCTGTTCGGCGGCAAGCTCAAGCCCATGGATATCCTTAAAGAGGCCAGCAACCACAAGTCGCACCACATGAGCCGCAACAACTTCGAGGTCAACGCCAGCGCCACCCTGGAGGCCCGTCTGCAACTGGGCATTACCGACAAGGACAGCAAACCGCTGACCGCCGCGGCGCGCTTTGGGGCCGGGGTCACGGTCAACGTCAACCTGGCGACCCACACCAAACAGACCCTCAGCCAGGAAAATCCCAAGGAACGCCTGGATGAAGAGTCAAAAAACCGCATGCGGTTTTTCAACAGCCTCAAGGGCAATGTCTTCGGCCGCGCCCAGCTGGCCGGCAGTAACACCCAGGCCGCCCCGGCCCCCGGCGCGGCCCCGTCATCCCAGGCAATCAACAACAGCATGGGCCTGACCGCCACGCTGGCGGCAGACTCCAAGACCACCAAACGGGTCAAGTTCAAGTACGAAGAGGCCACGCCACTGAGCACCGAGGACGTGACCAAGCTCTCGACCAGTCTGGAAAAGGCGTTCAAGGACAAGGCTTCGCAAACTGAACTGACCCGTCTGGCCGACGGCAAGCAGCCGATGTATGAAGGCGCTGACGACAAGGACAAGGCCCGCTTGCAACTCAAGGGGCTGAATGATTTCTTCGCAAGCAAACCGGCGCACAACGACGATCAATACGCGGCCCTGCGTGACCTCAAGCGCGCCGTGGCGCGCCAGGATGCCTCGCTGGAGCGCCATAGCGTGCTGGCCAACGCACGCTTCGAGAGCAGCTACACCAACCTTTCGCGGCTCGACGAACAAAGCGTGGCGTCGAAGATCCTCAGCGTGGTCAATCCCCATCACGCACCGAGCAACGCCGAGAACGTTGCCAAACTGCTCGATCAGGACCCGACCCTCAAGTCGATCCTCAAGGACCTGCAGAACAGCAAAGGCACCCTGGCCCGCGTGCGCCTGGAGCCCAAGGACTCGGTGATCGACCGGATCGACCAGGGCAGCCGCGACGGCAGCCTGACCCAGAAAGAACTGAGCAAGCTGCTCGAAGACCGCGACAACATGCGGATCAAGGCCATCACGGTGTTCAAGTCCGCCGCGCAAACAGATGGCTTCACCACGCCGCTGCCGATCTTGAGCGGCACCAGCAGCACCTCGGTGGGGGTGACCAAGGTGGTCGGCAAGATCAACTTCAACTACGGCGAAGATCAGGACAAACCGAAAAACTACTTCGTCGACGGTGACCTGGCCCGGCCCTCGAAAACCCAAAGCGACCTGGCCCAGGCGCTGAAGAAGGAGGGGCTTGAACTCAAGAGCTGACCCGGCTGTGCATCCCTTGTTCGCGGCATCGGCCGCGAACAAGGCTTTACCCCCCGACATCCTCTGGAGCTTTCGCAATGAACGCTGCTTTTTACCCCCTCGACGACTTCCCTCCCCTGGCCAGGCTGGCCGATCACTGCGCGCTGATCCAGCGCGAAGTGGCGGCGCTGCAGGCCCCGCTGCTGGACATCGACCGCACCGACAAACCTCACCAGCAAGTGCACGCCGAACTGGACGAACATCTGCGCCAGGGCGGCAGCTACGGCTGGCTCAAGGGCTGGGGCGCGGCCGGCGGCAATCGGGACTGGACCCAGTACCCGCTGCTGTTTCAGGACACCCCGCTGGCGCCGGCGCTGGCCGCCCTGCCGCAGACCCTGGCCTTGCTGCAGACCCTGGACGGCATCAAGGTGGCGTCGCTGGCCCGGCTCGCGCCGCACAGTTTTCTCAGCACCCATCGCCACCCGGAGATTCGCGCCGAGGGGCTGCTGCAGATGCACCTGACCCTCAGCGCCGCCAGCGAGGCCAACTATGCCTACCTCAACGTCGCCGGCCAGTTTCATCAGCACCAGGCAGGCAGTGCGGTGATCTTCGACGGCTCGCAGGATCACTTCGTGGTCAATGCCAGCCAGGCGCCACGGACCATTTTGTACCTGGAGTTCAACAAGGCCCGCGCCGGCCGCTGAAGGAGGTCGCCGGTTAGCGCTGGCGACAGATCCACAACAAAAAAAACGGGCTCATCCGAGCCCGTTTTGCTGTTGCCTGGCTGCCTGGCCGCTAGCCTTGACGCTTTGCCGACGCTTCCAGCAAGCGGTCAGTCAGCAAGCGGACGATCCAGAACGCGGTCAGCGAAGCATCGCCGCGCAAAGGGTCGGTTCCGGCACTGCGTTTGAAGTCCGGCTCCAGGCTGTCGATGTAGTGGTCCAGATCGAAGCGCTCGCTGGCCCGTTGACCCGGCCGGTCAAGCGCTGCCTGCAGGCGTTGGCTGACCAGCCCGATGGCGTTTTCCAGAGCCTGGCGCTGGTACGCGGTGACGTAACCGCCACCGCGTACCAGTGCAGCCCAGGAGTTCGGGGTCGACAACTCGCGTGGCTGCGCTGGGGTCATCTTAAAGCTCCTTGTGGTTGGTCGATCCTGGCAGTTTGCTGAAGGCATTCTGCACGTTGTTCAGATCGATGTTCTTGGTGGTCAGGTTCAGGCCTTCGCTGTCGCTCTTGACGAAGGAGAACTTGCCGTTCTCGGCGCTGATGTTGCTCAGGTCCAGGTTCCAGTTGCCCTGCTGGCCACCGTTGGTACGCATGAAGGTGCCGAAGTCATTGACCTTGAAGTTGTCGACCTTCACGTTGGCGTCGGCATTGAGCTGGAAGACCTTGTCGTTGGCGCCCTGGGCACTGCTGTTGGTGATGTTCAGGTTAGTCACCTTGGCACCGCCCTCACCCTTGACGGTCAGGGCATCCTCACCGACGTTGGTCCAGTGCACGTTGTCGACGTTCACGGCTTTCTCGTTGCCGGCCCGTACATGCACGCCGTCGGCGGCATTGTCACCGAACACAACGTTCTTCAGGGTGGCGCCCTCGGCCAGCTCGAAGATCGGTTTCTGGCCTTCGCCTTGTCCGCCATCACCCAGGCTTGGCCCGGCGGTGAAGGTCTTGCCCTGGCCATCGAAGACTTCGCCCGGACCAACCTTGATAGTCTGGTTGACCACGGTCGGGCTGCCCGAAGCGGTCGGGAAGCTGACCGGACCGGCCGCGCTGCTGCCGCCGGCGGCAGGTGCGCCCGGTGTAGCGGTGGCGCCCGGCGTGGCCGTTGCACCTGGGGTTACGCTGGCGCCTGGAGCAGCGGGCGCGGCTGGAGCGGCGACACTGCCACCGCCGCCGCCCCCTTCACCACCGCCACCACCAGCGCCCGCAGGAGCCGCCGGCATCGATGGCGTGCTGACCGGCGCAGCACCACCGCCACCGCCCGCGCCGACCGGCGAAGCCGAACCACCACCACCGCCGCCCGCGCCGCTGGCTGGCTGGCCGAAGGTTTCCGGATGGCTGTCCATGAACTGGCCAATCATCTCCAGCAGTTCCTTGAGGCGGTCATCCTTGGAGATCTGGCCGCCGCCATCGGCGGTCGGCGAAATCGAACCGTTCAGCGAACCGCCACCGAGGCTTTGCATCAGGGTATTGACCAGGTCCTCGATACTGCCCGAACCTGAACCGCCACCTTGCGCACCGCCCAGACCCTGGCCACCGCCAAGTCCCTGCCCGCCACCAATACCACCGGCACCCTGACCACCGCCCAGCCCCTGGCCGCCACCGATGCCCCCCGCGCCCTGGCCACCACCGCCCTGGCCAGAACCACCCAGGCCGCCTTCGCCGCCCTTGGCCGAATCACCGGAGCCGCCGAGGATTTTTTCGAACAGCGCCATCAGGATCTGGGTCAGCAGTTCCTTGGCCGAGTCACCGCCTTCGGCAGCCGGGCCTTTACTGTCGCTGCCACCACCGGCACCGCCTGCGCCCTTGCCGCCTTGCAGCGACTCCAGCAACGAGCTGATGTCGCTCTGATTCGACTGGCTGGCCGAACCGCCGCCCTTGCTGCCGCTGAGCAACGCCTCGGCCAGAAAACCGGCCAGGTCTTCCAGCGACGACTGGCCGCCCTTGCCCGCCCCGGCAATACCGGTGGAGGCCAGTGACTGCGAACCGCCGATGCCGCTCAGCCCACCCAGTGCTCCTAGCCCGCCGCCTTGGGAGAATCCTGCAATGCTTGATAAATCTGCCATGTGCTGCCTCGCTCCATCGTTGAATGTGACCGGGGGCGTCAACCTGCCGCCTTGCCGGTAGCCCCGCCCCGAACCCTGCTGCGGGTTCTGCTGTAGAGGGGCTTGCGGCTATGTGGCAAACCGCCCCTGAGCAGTTCCCGCAA
Source organism: Pseudomonas sp. StFLB209 (assembly GCF_000829415.1). Lineage (NCBI taxonomy): Bacteria > Pseudomonadati > Pseudomonadota > Gammaproteobacteria > Pseudomonadales > Pseudomonadaceae > Pseudomonas > Pseudomonas sp. StFLB209. The sequence goes on from NZ_AP014637.1 coordinate 6,081,940, forward strand.
AATTTCGGCACCTCTAAAAACCTGGGCGAGGCCGTCAACGCGAGCCGGCTTTCTACGCAGCGAAGACGCGCGTAGCGCCATAGGCGCCCAGCCAGCAGCCAGTTTTTAGAGGTGCCCTTTCACGCCAGCAAGGACGCGTACTGGCTGCGGGTCTGGCGCAACTGTTCGGTAAAGCCGGTGACCAGGTCACAGAACTGTTTTTCGTCGAGCGTGGAGAGTTCACGTTGGGTGCACAGGCAGACGTTCTGCTGGTCCAGAGACAGCCAGCAGCCGCGCAATTTCGACACATCGAAGTTGATGTTCAAAAGATGTTGCAAGTTTTGCGGACTATTACGCAACAGGCCCAGGCGGGCATGAATGATCACATTATCCGAGTGGTCAGGAACTTCAATGATCGCCGCCTGGCGGCGATCATTGTCGTACAACGCGCAAACCCCGTTGTTGAGGGTCAGCGCGATACCGAGCATTTCACTTAAACGCGCCAGATACAATTGCACGTTACGTTGAGCGTGGGTCATTGGAGTGTCCTTCTGTCAGACGCAGCGCATAAAGGCGCCACAGCAAACAGTGCGTGGACAATTAGCGGTTAAAGTTCCAGCGCAACAGAACGCGGTCAGTGCCTGAAACCCGCCAATACCAATAATCGGTCGATCAGCCGTTGCAAATCATTGTCACTGCGATAATCGCCCGCCAGTTCGTGCCAGACCACAAAGCGCTGCTGGCTGTCGAGGCACACGTAATAGCCTTCGTACGCCTCAATGCTCTCGAAACGGCGCCTGAGCGTGTCGGAAAACAGATTGGGACGCTGCGCCCGGCGCTCGATCGATAGCGCCAGCCCCCAGCCAACACTGGCGTCGTCATGGATGAAATCAACACCTGGCGACCATTGCCAAGTACTTGAGCGACCTTCCCGAATGGTCACGAAGAAGTCCCGTTGATCGGCGCTACGCAAAATCGTTTCAGTCATTCACAGGCACCGTGCTATAGGCAGCCGCGCCGTTGCGCAGTGCAGGCGACCACCAGACTTTCAGTTCAGAACTATTGGCGTCAACCTGCTGACAAGCCTCCGTTAAACAGGACTTTTCGGTTGACGCACACGCACTAATAAACACCGTGATAATAAACAAGGCAAGTCGTCGCACGTTGTTCATTGTCATTCCTCCCTTTTTTCCGACAGTGAGCCTATGCAGGTTAACGATAGGGTGACTCTAAAAATCAGGCGAGGCCGTCAGTACCAGGCAAACAACGGTCGGCGGCGCGCTGGACTTTACCGGTTGTAAATGAGCATCACGCACGTGCCTGTTTTAACCCGGCGCTGACAACGCCGGTAGTTTTAGAGCTGCCCGCTAGTTCCGAGCCATCCTTGATAAAAACCTTGCAACAGTAACGTCATTACCGCACGCGGCTTCAGCCCCCCTCAGGGCGGGAGTATTGAAACTCTCACCGGTTTTTCAGGTACTGCAATCGTGGCCGCCGGCCGCGTGGCGACAAAGACTTCAACCGACTCACCGGGCTGCAGACTGGAGGCAGGCCATGCGCTGGCAGCGAGTGCCTGACTCGCTGAACATGAAGCCAGAGAAAACACCTGGGGTCTTGTACCGATGTTGCGTACCACGCCGACGCTGATTTCGAAACCGTTACCGGAAAACCACTGGCCGCGGGCGGTGTCGATCGCAAACGAAGCGTCCACTGTACACAGGTCGCGCAAGGCGGCACCAGATGATGACGATTTGACACCATCGGGAATACGTCCTTTCACCATCTCAGCGAACGTCGTCGAGAGCGTCGCACGCATCTGTTCCCGACTGTCTGGGCGCTGGCGCCCGAGCGCCTTGTCCAGCGTGGGGCGATCCTGGCTGGCCACATAGCGGCCCGGGTCGACCTGGTCGCCGACCAGTCGCGGGGTGAGGATAAACAACCGCTCGCGGCGCGAGACCGACTGCCGGGTCGATGAGAACAACTTGCCCAGCACCGGCAGATCACCGAGCACCGGCACCTTGTCGTGCTGCTCGCCGTTTTCATCGACATGAAAGCCGCCAATCACCAACGAACGGTTTTCGGCCACCACAGCCTGCGTGCTGACCGTGCCGCGTTTGACATCCGGCGTCCGATCATCGCGCACCCGCTCCAGTTGCCCGTCTTCGATATCGACAATCAACTGAAAGCGCTGGCCGGTGCCGCCGGAGATGGTCCGCGGCACCACTTGCAGGCTGGTGCCGGCCGTCACCGGCTGGACATTGGCAACCCGCTCACCGGTGGTGGTGATGTAGGCGGTGCGGCTGAAATCGATCACCGCCGGCTGGTTCTCCAGGGTCAGCACCGATGGCCGGGCGATCACCGAAGCGGCGCCCTGGCCTTCGAGCGCACGAATATCGGCAAAGAAGCGCTGGAAATCATTGATGAACAGGGTCGAGGAACCACTGGTCAACAACGAACTGCCGAAGTTTACGGCACCCGCCTGAGCCGACCAGTTCGACTCCAGGGCTGACAGCTGGGTACGGTCGATGTCGAGAATGATCGCATCGATCTCGACCAGGTTACTGGGCCGGTCAAGCTGCTCTATCAGTTGCTGATACATCTCCCGCTTGTCCGGGTCGTCGTAGATCAGCACCGCGTTGTTGCGCACATCGGCCACCACCCGACGATTGCCGCCCGCTTTGGCCGGACGGCTGCGCGAGGGCTCGGCGGTGCGCTCGCTGGCCAGGTTGACGATCTTGCTGCGGGCCAGATCGGCCATGCCCTGCATGGACTGAATATTGGTCATCGGGTCGGCCGACACCGGCCCACCCGCGGGCATGCGCTGGGTATCGAGCATCTGTTCAAGCAGGGCCGCGACGCCGGGAATGCTCACCGACTCGTCGCGGTAGCGGATCTGCCGGTCAGCCACAGCGGCGTAGCGCAAGGGAAACATCATGACCTGGTGTTTTTCTTCGGTCTTGCGCTTTTCCTTGCTGAAGCTGCGGATCAATTCGATATAGCGCGGCGGACCGCTGACCAGCACCACCCCTTCATCGGGCATCTCGCCCCAGCCGAAGCGTTTGTCGAGCAGGCCGATATCGGTCAGCGCCTGTTTGAGGTCTGGCGCGGCATCGGCCGACACTTCCAGCCGTTCGGACAACTGCGCAGATTGGGCACTGACATACAGCTTGCCGTTATAGAAAAACCACTGGAACTGGTGCTCGAGCGCCAGTCGGTCGAGAAATTCCTGGGCATTGGCCGAGCGTATCCGCGCATCCACCACGCCACTGACGCCACGGATATCCAGGCCCACACCGAACGAGCCGGCGAAGTCATTGAGCACCTTCGACAGCGGCGTCTGGCTCGCCTCATAAGCATAGGAGGCCTCGCGCCACTCCTCCGGTACCGCAGCGAGCGCTGCCGGTGCCTGACCGAACCACAGCGCCGTACACAACAACGGTTTTATCCAATGCCTGAACACAGGTTGGCTCCCAGTGAGAATGGATGGACAACACGTCGTGGCGCAGCCGGAGTGCGCGGCAGCGCAGCCTCGAGCATCGAGGCCCAGACGTCGCGCTGATTGGCCAGCGCTTCAATGACCGCAAGCAGCGCCGGCGAGTCAAGCTGGCGCTGATGCTGGACCAGGCACAGGCCACGGGTTTCAGGGTCCAGCGCCAACGCCCCGCGAAAACGCATGCGGCTGGCGGCCGACAGCTTCAAGGCACTGACCAGCCCGGCCTCGTCACCGCGCCACGCCGTAGCCAGAGGCGCAATGAACGCCAGCCCGCTGCCACAGCGGCGCACCCGCATCAGCTGCTCATCGACCTGCAAGGCGAGCTCAGCATCACCACCGTCCAGCCAGCGCTCGACAGTGGCAATCAGCTCAGCGGATTTCATTCAGGATCGCCTTGGCCAAGTTGTGCTTGACCACGATCTCCTGGTTAGCCGCCCAACTGGCGGTGGACGCCTGACGCATGGCCGAGTTGAAGGCATGCCAGTCATCAGGCGAGAAAGCATCCAGATTCAGCGCGGCTGTATCCAGGTCTTTCTGGGTATGTTCAAAGTTGGCATCCAGGCGACGCCGCAGTGCATCGGAAGACAGCATGGCAATACTCCTTGATCCGGGTAACTGGGCAGTGAGTGGCGCAAGACCGGGTTTGGTTCCATGCCCGGCCGATGACCGGTCAGCACAGCGCCCTGCTGACGGGTCAAGGCAGGACGTGTTGCACCAGGCTGTGCCAGTCCAGATTGAATTCGCCGCGCTCGGTGCGCAGGCTCAACGCATCGGCGGCCAGACGCGGATCGCCCTGCAGGCTCCAGCCCTCACGGCCGCCGTGCTGCAGGCAGGTCGCCAATTCCTCAAGCCGCTCGGGGTGACAATGCAGACGCGCCAAAGGCTCGTCCGGCTGGGCGCTGAGCAGATGCCCCAGCACCGCCTCGATCCGTTGCAGCGGCGGCTGCTCGTTCAATACCTGCTGCACAGCGGCGCTGACCAGTTCGCGAGCGACCTCCAGCATCGCGGCTTCGCGACGCTGATGCTGGTCGCGCAAGTCTTCAAGCAGTGCCAGGGATTGCTCGAGCACTTCGGCCCGCGCCTGCTCCTCGGCCTGACGGCCCAGCAGCAACGCTTCGCTGCGCGCCTGGTCGAGGATTTGCCGGGCCTGGGCCTGGGCCTGCTGCACCAGTTGTTCGGCCAGCCGACAGTCATCGAACAGTTCACGAGGCAGCAGTGACCCGGTCACCGTATGCCGGTCGCCGGGAAAAGTCAGGGTACGGCGGGTCAGCATGACCATCTCCTCAATCAGTCAGTTGCCCTGGATACCTGCCAGCTCAGCGCATGCCACAAGGCCCGCAGGCGTGCATGCGGAATCTGCTCGACCGCCAGTTGTTCGGCTGCCTGCACGGCGTCACGGGCAAATTGCAGGCGCAGACGTGACCACAGGGTTTCTCCGGCCCAGGCACGCAACAGGCAAAGGCCGGCGGCTTCGGGCCCTGCGCCATACCACTGGGCCGGCAGCCATTGCCCCGGCTGCAACGCCTGGCCCAGCCGCTGACACCAGCGTTGCGTGCGCTCATCCAGTCGATGACGTCGACCACCGCTGGCACCGGCACACACTGCCACGCACAGTTCGAACACCCGCTGCCACTGCTCGGCATCGAACGGTAACAAAGGCAGCAGCAGTTCATCCGGTGGCGGAGGAACACTGGCGGTCATGCCCATGCAACGGTCAGCCAGCGCCGCATCGCGTTGCAGCATCAGTGTCAGGGTTGGCTGGTCGAAATCAGCCGTGGCGGGCAGTTGCCAGGTTTCATGGGCTTGTCGCCAGCCCTGGGCCCACCAGCGAACCCAGCTCAGCGCCTGTGGCGCATCCGGGGTCATCGCTCAGCCCCTTGAGTGGCGCCAGCCGCTTCGGGACGTCGCGACAGCCGCTGCAACCAGCGCGGGTTGAGAGCAAACAGGCCGCCAAGCAGCAACGCGATACCGAACGCTGACAGACCAAGAATCCATTGCCAGAACTCCAGGCGCTCACGGGTCAGCTCAAACGGCCCGAGGCTGACCCGTTCGACGGTCTGCCGGTACTCCTGAGAAGGCACGAAGACCACCGCAAGTTTCTTGTCATCAGCGCCGGCCATGCCCGGAATACTGCTGGCGACCATGCGCCGGATACGCGGCAAGACGCTGTCGGGTTCCATGCCGTCGCGGTGCTTGATAAACACCGCGGCCGAGGCTGGCTGTACAGGTTCGCCAGGGGCGATGCGTTCGGGCAACACCACATGCACCCTGGCCACCACCACGCCGTCGATCTGCGAGAGTGTCTGTTCCAGCTCCTGGGACAACGCATAGATGTAGCGGGCACGCTCTTCGAGCGGCGAAGAGATTACCCCCTCCTTGCGAAACACCTCACCCAGGCTCGAACGCGAGCGGCGCGGCAGACCGACCGCCTCCAGCGCGCGTACCGCCCGGGAAATGTCCTGCGCCGCCACCAGTACCGACACCGAGCTTTTGTCCAGGCGCTTGTAGGCACTGATGTTCTTGTCGGCCAACTCGGCCATGATCTCGTTGGCATCCTGCTCGGTCAGGTCGCGATGCAGTTCCATACGGTCACCACAGCCGGCCAGCGCCAGCACTACCGATAACAGGGCGAGCAGCCTGATTACCTTGGGATACATAGCCCCGCCCTATTGCAGACTGGTCAGTTTTTCCACGCTTTGCGCCGCCTTGCTGACCAGTTTGGCGCTGAGCATGCTTTCAAGGTAGAACGACGACAGCGAACGGTTGGCCTGCATCATCTGCTGCGGGTCGACCGAGCCGGAGACACGCTGCAACTGCCGGTTGATCCGTTCGGCGTCTTTCTGAAATGCGGAGGTGGCCTGCAATACCGGCGACACCTCACTGGCCGGTGACGCCGCCGAACGTGGCGCGGCGGGCTGCATGGCCGCACTGAACCAGGCGATATCCGCCGAGGCAGGCGCAACATTCGATGTCAGCTCGGTATCCACAAGACTTGCGGAATGGGTTGATACACGGTTAACAGCCATGTTTTGCTCTCCTGCCTGGACGAAAAGGCACCTGAAAAGTCGTGCGGATCAGCCGCGTGATTCGGTCACGCTCTGTTGCACCAGCACAGACAGAATGTTGCCGGCCGCGATACTGGCGTCGGTTTTCAGGGTGTTGCCAGCCCCGCCATTCTGAAAGTTCTGTTGCGCATCAGGAAACAGGCCACCCAGCGAGTTGCCCTCGGCACTGCCTTTGATTTCGCCCTTGATCATGTCAATGGCCTTCATGTACTGCTGGCTCTCGGCCTTGGACATCACGAAGTCGCCCTCGGACAGCTCACCCATCCAGTCCTTGGATTTGCCGTCAGGCTTGCCGAACTCCTCAGGGTGCATGTCCATGAAGCGCGAGATTTCCTTGAGGACATCTTTATCTTCAGGGTTGAAGCTCATCATGCCGTTAGTGTTGCCCTTGACCAAGGCACCGATCGAGGCAGGCTGCGAGGCGACCGGCTTGAGCAGGTTGTCGAGTTTTTCCTCGCCAAGACTGCCCAGCAACGAGCTCAGCAGACTCTGCAGGCCACCGCCGGCACCAGCACCGCCAGCCCCCGCCAGGGAATTGCCGCCCCAGCCCTGATTGCAGCCCGCCGAAGGGCTCGCGGCGCCGCGCGAACCGCCCAGGCCACCCTGGCCCAACGAGCCTTGTCCAAAGGCGCCCTGGCCGCTGGTGCCTTGACCGATGGAGCTTTGGCCCGAAGAGCCGCCACTGAGGAATTCACTGATCAGCCCTTCCAGGCCTTTGGTGAAGGCGGCCTTTTCCCGGCCGTCGAGGTAATTGTCTTCGCTGAGCTCATCGCGCCAGCCGTCGACCCGGCCATTGGCATCGTGCGGTTTGCCGTACTTTTCAGGGTTGCGGTCCATGTGATCGGCAACCATGCCGATCAACGGGTTGTCAGCGTTGCGGATATTGGCACCGCTGCCGCTCTTTTCCAGCAGCGCGTCGCTGAGCAGCGAGGCGATCTGACCCGCCGCCTCACTGGAGCTCGATTGCAGGGCGCTGGTCTGGGTGCTGGCGAAGGTGCTCTGAAATGCACCGGCCTGTGGCCCGCCTATTGAAGAAGAAAACATAGTCCACTCCTTGAATGCACTGGGGTAACCCCTCCCGACGCGGGCCGGGAGGGGAACACGACGATCAGTAGTTGATCGCCTTACCGGTTTGCTGAGCGGCGTTCTGCGCCTTGGTGGCCGAGTCCTGGTAGGCGCTGGCGATACCGTTGACGGTATCGGTCATCATCTTGTTGGATTGGGCTTCGGCGTTCATGGTGGTGGTTGCCGCAGCGGTGGCATCCATTTTGGTCATTGCAGCCATCGAAGCGCCGAGGGAAGCGGTACCAGCCATAGTGATTACTCCTGATCATCGAAAGTGTTGAACACCGGATGTGATGTTCGAACAGTGAGTGGCCGATTTTCAGAAGCGGTTCCACATGACCCCGCATTCAGGATTCAGAAGCGTTGATGCTCAGGCTCTTCATGCGGTGATAGAGGGTGCGTTTGGGAATACCCAGTTCAGTGATTACCGACTCGATATTGTTGGGATGACGTGCCAGGCATTCCTGGATTACCGCCTTTTCCAGCGCCCGCAGGTAATCACGCAGGCGTGCCGAGGACTCATCGAGCAAGCCGCCAGCCAGCCCCTGCAGCGCCGGCATGCCCAGCACGAAGCGCTCGGCGGCGCATTTGAGTTCGCGGATATTGCCCGGCCAACGGTGGCCGAGCAGGCTTTTGAGCAGGTGCGGATCGCGCTCCGGAACCGGCAGGCGATGCCGGCTCGCCGCTTCACCGACAAATTGCTCGAACAACCGATGCAAGTGCTCAAGCCGCGAACGCAGTGTCGGTAACTGGATCTTGATGACGTTAAGACGAAAGAACAGATCGCGCCGGAACTTGCCTTCCTCGACCAGTTTCTCAAGGGGGGTCTGAGTGGCGACAATCACTCGTAAGTCAAGCTCGACAAAACGCGTCGACCCCAAACGCTCTATTCCACGCATCTCCAGAACACGCAGCAACTTGGCCTGGAGTAACAGCGGCATGCTGTCGATTTCGTCAAGATACAACGTGCCATGATTAGACGCTTCGATATAACCGGCACGCGATTTAGAGGCGCCGGTGTAAGCGCCCGCCATCACCCCGAACAATTCGCTCTCGGCCAGTTGCTCGGGAACCGCTGCGCAGTTGAGTGCCACCAACGGACCGGGACGCCCTGATAGTTGATGAATGCGCCGCGCCAGCGTGTCTTTGCCAGTGCCCGTCTCGCCTTCAAGCACCATGTCGACATTAAGCGGCGCGGCCTTGCGGATGAACGACTGCAGGGTACCAAATATGTCGAGGACCTCGTGCTCCATCTTCGAAGCGTCATTGCTCATAGAGTCCCCGTTTCATCCAAGCCCCTTACTGATGATCAGCAATTCCATTGAACAACAGGACAGCGTCAGCCGTACTTTTGCATGCAAAAGCAGACCGTCACCTAACCTCTGTTTACGATCACCCGCCCGGAACAGCCCGGCTTCGCGAAAGGATTCAAGGGTGCAGACTGCCCCGGTTCCAGAGACACAGAGGGCCACCTTCCCTCATTGTGTTGCGGACCACTGTCAGCAGGACAATTGCCTGTTGGCCGGGCGTCTGCGGCGTTATGCGCGCCAGCGCTACGTTGACTGCCTCGCCCAGTTTTTAGAGGCACCCTATTACATCCAGACACTACTGCAAGCCGGTTGGCTGTCAGGCACAAGTAAGCCGCAGGGTATATACACGGCCAATCAGAATCGCGTGAACATTTTCTATTGCGTCGATAAATTTTTCCACTCATGAACGGCCCGAGTCACAATATATAAAGCTTTTGCAATGCTGATGGCAACCGGGACCAAAGCATTGACCAACGCCAATGACCAGGGCCTCTCTAAAAACCCGGTCCAGGCCAGCAGTACAAGGTAAAAACAGGCCAGCAACGATCTCCGGCATTGCGGGCAGCACTGGCGATAACTTGCGCAGTTAACCCCCCCCATATTGCAGCGCCTGACGCAGCCGTGTGGCGGACTAATGCACAGCACTAACGGTACTTGTCAACAACGTCCAGAGCGGCAAATACCGGAAACAAAGTGGTGAATCCAATCAAGATTACCAAGTTGTTCGGAAAACCGAATACACATCCGGTTTTCCGAACAAAGTTAAAGAATTATTAATTACCGTCTGGCGGCCTGCCCATCGGGGCCAGCGTATGCGAAGCTGGCGTCAGGTGCGCGATTTGCCAAATCGGTCGCATTTTCAGATCAGCGGGCGCGGCACGAAACAGCGCTAGCCCCCTGCCTCGGAAAAACTGGTCATAAATCAACCACACAAACCAAAGCCTCTGAAAATAAAGCATTCAGCGAGTTATCCACAGACATACCCACGATTTTCGTGGACAACTTTTGACAGTTTTCGCAAACCCATATGACCAAAAAAAGCAAGCGCCACTCTCGCGCCTGCTGCCGCCGGCACTGTGCATATCACCCCCATGGGTTGATTTTGTCGGTGGCTGGCGTTGCAATGACGTATTTGCGGACAATCCACCCAGTATGCAAGAACATTATCAGGTGGCCGTGCTCGGCCTGGGCGCGATGGGCGCTGCAACCCTTTATCAACTGAGCAAGGCCGGCGCCAACGTCATCGGCGTGGACCGCCATGCGCCGCCCCATACTCAGGGCTCCAGCCATGGCGATACGCGCATCACTCGCCTGTCCAACGGGGAAGGTCCGCAGTACCTGCCGCTGGTGCGCAGCTCTCATCGGATCTGGCGGGAACTCGAAGCACTGTCGGGTGAGGCATTGTTCGAGCAGTGCGGCGTGCTGGTGATGACCTCAAGCAGCGTCTACGATCCGCACGATCCTGCAGATTTCACCCACCGCACCATCGAACTGGCCAAAACTTACGGCATCGAGCACCAAGTGCTGGACGCGGCACAGATTCGCCAGCGCTTCGGCCAGTTCAGCCCGGTGCTGGACAGCGCCATTGGCTACTTCGAACCGCAAGGCGGTTTTCTGCGCCCGGAACGCTGCATTGCCGTGCAGCTGCAACTGGCCGCGCAGCAAGGTGCGCAACTGCGCCTGAACGAGACCGTGCTGGCGCTTGAGAATGAAGGTACAGCGGTCAGGATCAGTACCGATCAGGGAGTGATTTATGCCGACAAGGTAATCGTCAGTGCCGGCATGTGGTCGGCCGGACTGCTGGGCGCGCCCTTTGATGCTCTGCTGCGGGTCTGTCGCCAGACGCTTTACTGGTTCGAAGTCAGCGAACCGGCACGCTTCGCGGCGCAGTCACCGAGTTTCATCCTCACCCACGGACCGGCATTCAATGATGTGAGTTACGGCTTCCCGCCCCTGCCCGGCGAAGGCAGCATGAAAATTGCCACCGAGCAGTACGAGACAGCATGCGATCCATACTGTCTGGATCGTAATGTCAGCGACCAACAGATCGAGCAGATGTACCGCACTCAAGTTGCCGGGCGTTTTAGCGGGGTGGGTAGCCGGGCACTGAAGACCTCGGTGTGCGCCTACACCGTGACGCCCGATTACCACTTCATCATCGACGAGCACCCCTGCGTGCCTAACGTGACGGTGGTCTCGGCTTGCTCAGGGCATGGTTTCAAGCATTCGGCGGGGCTGGGCGAGGCGCTGGCTCAGCGCTGCATGAGCGGACGCAGCGACACGGACCTGTCGGCGTTCAGCCTGCAACGTTTCAAGCGCTGAAAAAGCACAAAGCCCGCACGAGGCGGGCTTTGTTTTTTACGCAACAAACGATCAGTCGTCGCGGCTCATGATGCCGAAGATCTGCAACAGGCTGATGAACAGGTTGTAGATCGAGACATACAGGCTGATGGTCGCCATGATGTAGTTACGCTCACCACCGTGGATGATCGCACTGGTCTGGAACAGGATGCAGGCCGAGGAGAACAGCACGAAACCTGCGCTGATCGCCAGTTGCAGACCGCTGATCTCGAAGAACAGACCGGCCACGACCGCTGCCAGCAGGACGAAGAAGCCTGCGGTGATGAAGCCGCCCAGGAAGCTCATGTCCTTGCGGGTGGTCAGCACGTAAGCCGACAGGCCGCCGAACACCAGAGCAGTCATGGCAAACGCCGAGCTGACCACTTCTGCGCCGCCGCTCATGCCCAGGTAACGGTTGAGGATCGGGCCCAGGATAAAGCCCATGAAGCCGGTCAGGGCGAAGGTCGAAACCAGGCCCCAGACCGAATCACGCAGCTTGGCGGTCAGGAAGAACAGGCCATAGAAGCCGATCAGCACGACGAAGATGTTCGGGTAGCCAACACGCATTTGCTGGGCCACGAACGCCATGACGCCGCTGAAAGCGAGGGTGAGGGCCAGAAGGCCATAGGTATTGCGCAGGACACGACTGACTTCGAGCTGGTCGGCTTCCTGCACGCCGGTTTTAAGTAGGTAATCCTGTTCGCGCATCGCGAAGCTCCTCACTGTTGATAGCTTGCTGAAATGACAAGTTGCAAAGATCATATCAGAGGCGCCGCTCATCACCACCGGCAGAGTTTGACAGCTTGTTACATTCGGGTATTATGGCGCCCGCAACACATGTGGAGGTATGGCCGAGTGGTTTAAGGCAGCAGTCTTGAAAACTGCCGACTGTAACAGGTCCTAGAGTTCGAATCTCTATGCCTCCGCCATATTCGATAGCACAAAGCCCTGATCATTCAGGGCTTTGTCGTTTCTGGAGCCTGCAAAATCCCCCTCCGCTTCTGCCCTGGTTACCCTGTTGCGGCAGATCGACCGACAACAGCTATTCTCCAGTGGGGTACGCCAGCCCGCACACGCCTTGTGCAAAAAATCGCTGTGCGAGGTTGCAACATCAAGAAGCGCCCTCCAGTCAGCCGAGGTCACTTTGCAGTCAGCTCCCGACCCGCTCAACGAAGCCGCCAGAGTCAGCTTTCTCGAACGTTTGCAGATTCTCGACACGCCTCGCGAGCAAGCCTTCGACCGGGTAACCCGGATCGCCGCCACCCTGCTCAATGCCCCCATTGCCTTGGGATCGCTGGTCGACCGCGAGTGCCAGTGGTTCAAGTCCGCCGTGGGCCTGGAGGCCACGCAGACACCGCGCAACGTTGCCTTCTGCGCCCACGCGCTGCTGGTCGAAGAAGCGCTGGTGGTTCCCGACACCCTGGCGGACGAACGCTTTGCCGACAATCCGCTGGTCAGTGGCCCGCCCTTTATCAGATTCTATGCCGGCATCCCGCTGCGGCTTGGCAACGGCCTGAGCCTGGGCACGCTGTGCGTCATTGACAGCCGCCCACGGCAGCTGGCCCCGGAACAGCCCACTGCGCTCAGCGATCTGGCACGTATTGTCGAAAGCGAAATCAACCAGCGTAATCTGGTCACCGATGCGGCCAGCCTGCACCTGCTTGAGGAACTGGTTCACGACCGGCGCCAAAGCTACAGCCTGGAAAAACGCTAACAGGCGCTGCGCCCCGACGTCTATGCGCAGTTGTTGCCGCACTTCGAGCAGGCCCTGAGCGGTCAGCGAGTCACGGTCGACAATATTCGCTACAGCGCAACCGACCCCAGAGTCTGGTGTGCGACATACGTGCCCGACATCCGCCATGGCCAGGTCGATGGTTTTTTGTCATGTCGCAGGATATCACCGAGCGCAAGCTGGCCGAGAAAACCCTGTTTGACAGAGCCACCCGCGATGCCCTGCTGATTGCAGCCGCGCAGCGACTGCTGAGCTGCGCAGGCGCAGGCGACTTGGTCGGGCGCCTGGCGGGGGACGAGTTCGTGATCATCGCCACGACCTTGAGTTCGACCGAAGCGGCGGAGAATCTGGGCGAGCAACTCTGCCGGGCCCTGGCCGAGCCGTTCACCTTCAACGGCCATACCGGTATCAGGATTGGCGCAAGTGTCGGCATCGCCTTCAGCCAGCCTTAGGAGCCGCTAACGCCTGAAGCCGTGCTGGCCAAGGCCGACCACGCCATGTACGAAGCCAAACGCAAAGGCCGCAGCCATTATCGGTTTGCGATTTAGTGATGAGGCTTAACGCATCGCCGCCAGCTTGATCCCGAAGCCCAGCAGGCAGGCGCCTGCCAGCCGTTCAAGCAGATTGGCGGTGCGCGGGTTGGCACGCATGCGCTCGGCCAGATGCTGGGTCAGCAGTACCGCAATCAGCCCATAAAGGAATGTCACCACCGCCACCGTGGCGGCCAGAAAGGCAAAGGTCAGCAGGCCCTGATGCCGGACCGGATCGACGAACAGCGGAAAGAACGCCATGTAAAACATGATCGCCTTGGGGTTGAGCAAGGTGATCATCATGGTCTGGCGCAGGTACTGGCCGTTGTCCATACGGCTTTTGCGCGGGGCGCCGCCTGGCTTGCTCAGCAGCATGCGCAGGCCCAGATAAGCCAGGTACGCCGCCCCCGCCCACTGCACGACATGAAAGGCGGCCGGGTAAGCCGCCAGCAGCGTAGCGACCCCGGCCACCGCCAGCCACAGCAGGACCTGATCGCCAAGAATGACCCCGCAAGTGGCCGCCAGCCCGGCCTTGACCCCACCTTTGCCGGTCGCGGTGATCAGTGCGAAATTGCCTGGGCCGGGAATGGCCAGGACGATGATGAACGCAATGACAAAAGCGCCGTAGTCAGTCACGCCTAGCATGGATCCAGCTCCTTGAGGGTGTAGAGCGCGCAGTCTATCCGGTTTTGCCGAAATGCTGTGCTGAGGCTTGGGCTTGCTCCCTATGCAAGCAACGTATAAATACGCCGGTATGAATCTTCAGCGGCTTTCGTCAGAATAGCCAACGTAGAATCATTCTCATAAAAGGCACTGTCATGCACCACCTGCCCGCCCCCGCTGCGCCGCCAAGGATTCTGGCCATCGAGGACGATCCCTTGCTGGCCAGCCACCTGGAAGCTCATCTGCTCCAGCGTGGCTTTGCCGTGACCTTGCGACTGCATGCTGAAACCATTATTGAGCTGGTGACCCAGGAACACTTCGACCTGATTCTGATGGACATCATGCTGCCTGACGGCAACGGCCTGGCACTGTTGAGCGAACTGCGTGAGCGCCAGCGGGTGCCGGTGATCCTGATGTCGGCGCTGGGCGCCGAGCAGGATCGTATTCTGGGTTTCAGTCAGGGGGCCGACGATTATTTGCCCAAGCCCTTCAGCATGCGCGAAATGGACGTGCGCATTGATGCAGTGTTACGCCGCGTGGCTTATGAGCACGAAGCCAAGACGCGGCATGATGACCTGCAACTGATCGTCGATAATCGGCGTTGCGATGTTTGCCATGCGCAGCAGTGGGCCGATCTGAGCGGCATGGAATTTCGCGTCCTGCAAGTGCTGCTCGACCATAGCGGCGAGGTGCTGAGCAAAGCGTTTCTGTATCAGCAGGCGATGCATCGTGCCTGGTCGCTGCATGATCGCAGCCTGGACATGCATGTCAGCCGGATCCGTCGCAAGTTGCTGGCCATCGGTTATAACAGCCGCTGCATCGAGACCGTGCGCGGCACCGGTTATGTGCTGAGCCCGACCAAAGCATGAGCCTGCCTGATCGTCATTCGTTGCTGTGGAAGCTGGTTGCGGCCCTGGCATTGCTGTGTCTGCTGGTGGTGATCCTTGAAGAGGACCTGGCCGAGCGGGTGGAAAATGCCACTTCACGTTTGCCTGAAGAAACCCAGCAGGTGCTCAAAGGGTACGCCGCTCAGGCGCAGCGCGCCTGGGAGCAGCAGGGTGCGGCCGGCGTCGATGCGTTTCTCGAGCAACTGCAAGAGCACGAACAGGTCTGGGCGGTGGTCGTCAGTGCCCAGCGCGAATCACTGGCGTCGCAGCCGTTGTCGGAAGACGAGCACACCAGACTCAACTTCATCCGTCCCATTGATGGTCTGATCGGCAGGCCGGGCGCGCGACCGAGTTTCTATATTCCTTTCGAAGGCAGTGACGCGCGGCTGGTGATGGAGCTGCCGTTGCGCCTGAATCCACGCCAGCATAACCGCCTTTGGGAGATCCTCGCCCAGCAGGTGTTGCCCGCCAGCCTGGCTGTGCTACTGGGCGCGCTGCTGTATCGCATGCTGATTGCGCCAATGGCCAGCCTGCGTCGCCAGGCCATTGCGCTGGGCAGCGGCGATCTGTCGGCGCGCATCGAGCCGCGGATTGCCGAGCGCCGCGACGAACTGGGCGAACTGGCGCGCACCGTCAATCATATGGCTGCACGCCTGGAGTCCACCGTCGACTTCCAGCGCCGGCTGTTGCGCGCGCTGTCCCATGAGCTGCGCACGCCGTTGAGCCGCCTGCGGGTGGCTGGCGAGCGTGAACTGGATATCGCCACATTGCGTCAGCGTCAGGAGCGTGAAGTGCTGGCCATGGAACGCTTGATCGACGACACCCTGGAGCTGGTCTGGCTCGACACCGAGCGCCCCCGGTTGCCCGCAGAATCCGTGGAAGTGGCCGAACTGTGGAATATCCTGCGCGAAGACTGCTGCTTTGAAACCGGCTGGCCGGTCGAGCGCCTGCCCTGCGAACTACCGGCCGACTGCCGGGTGTCAGGCAACCTCAATGGCCTGGCCCAGGTGCTGGAGAACATCCTGCGTAACGCGGTACGCCATTCTCCGGAACACGGCATCGTGCGCCTGAGCGGGCAGCGCGAGGACGCCCACTGGCATCTATGGATCGAGGACCAGGGTCCTGGGGTGGCGCCGGAACAACTGCAACAGATTTTCAAGCCGTTTACCCGGCTCAGCGCCGACCGGCCTGGCGGCGACGGCTTTGGCCTGGGGCTGTCGATCGCCCAGAGCGTGGTGCATTCACAAAGCGGCGATATCTGGGCCGATAACGCCCATCCTGGGCTGCGGGTGCATGTACGCTTGCCAGCCGCCTGAGCGGGTTGCTCACACTCAGGCGCCTTAATTCTTTATCATTGTGCCTGTCACGCTGATCGAGCCGAGCATGAAATTCGCCCTTTGTCTGTTTTCCGCCCCCCATGCACCCTCCTCGCGCCGCGCCCTGCTGTTCGCCCAGGCATTGCTGGCGGGCGGGCATGAAATTGTGCGGCTGTTCTTTTATCAGGATGGTGTGCATAACACCTGCGGCAGTGTGGTTACGCCGCAGGACGAGCAGGACCTGCCGCAACAATGGCGCGCCTTCATCAGCGAACACCAGCTCGATGGCGTGGTGTGCATTGCGGCGGCGTTGCGCCGTGGCGTGCTGAACGCCGAAGAGGCTGCACGCTATCAGCGCAGTGCGGCCAGCCTGCTGGCGCCCTGGGAGCTGTCCGGGTTGGGCCAGTTGCACGATGCGGCGCAGGCAGCCGACCGGGTGATCTGTTTTGGAGGGCCATAAGATGAGCAAATCGCTGTTGATTATCAGCCGCCAGGCGCCGTGGTCAGGGCCTGGAGCACGCGAAGCGCTGGATATTGTCCTGGCCGGCGGCGCCTTCGATCTGCCGGTCGGCCTGCTGTTTCTCGACGATGGGGTATTTCAGTTGCAGGCCGGGCAGCACGCCAGCGCCGTGCAGCAGAAAGACATCACCGCCAACCTCAAGGCCTTGCCGATGTTCGGTATCGAAGAGCTGTATGCCTGTGGCCACAGCCTTGAGCAACGCGGCGTCCAGGCTGACAATCCGGATGTCCAGAGTCTGGCCAGCGGTGCCGATATCGCCGCCCTTATCGACCGTTACGACCAGGTGATCACGATCTGATGGCGACCTTGCACGTTGTATCCCACTCCCCATTCGCCGACAGCCGCCTGAGCAGTTGCCTGCGTGTGCTCGGCGAACATGACGCGCTGCTGCTGTGCGGCGACGCCACCTATGCGCTGCGCCAGCCCGATGCTGCGCTCAGTGCGCTGGGTGAGCGGCTGTTCGCGCTCGAAGAAGACCTGCTTGCCCGACACTTGGCACTGCCCGCCAGCGCCCGTGCGGTGGACTATCCAGGCTTCGTCGAGTTGTCGGTACGCTTCGACAAGGTGAATACCTGGCTATGACCCATCTGAACGTAGACGGCCGCAAGATCGCGCTGGACAGTGATGGATTTCTGCAGAACCTCGGCGACTGGTCACTGGCGGTTGCCCAGGCACTGGCCGCCGAAGAAAACATCGATTTTGGCGACGAGCATGTGGAAATCCTCCTTCTGCTGCGCGCGTTCTACAGCGAATTCCAGCTGTCGCCCGCCACCCGGCCGCTGATCAAGTACACGGCACTCAAGCTGGGCCCGGAAAAGGGCAACAGCATGCACCTCAACCGCCTGTTCAACGGCCGGCCCGCCAAACTGGCGGCCCGTCTGGCAGGCCTGCCCAAGCCGACCAATTGCATATGACCGACTACCGCCCGCTGGTTACCGAAACACCAGAAGAACACCCCTTCGCCCAGTTCGTACGCATCCTCGGCAAGGGCAAACGCGGCGCTCGCGGCCTGACCCGCGAAGAGGCCCGCCAGGCCATGGGCATGCTGCTCGATGAACAGGTCGAGGACACCCAGCTCGGCGCGTTTCTGATGCTGCTGCGCCACAAGGAAGAAAGCCCCGAAGAGCTGGCCGGTTTTACCGAAGCGGTGCGTGAGCGGGTCAAGGCGCCGGCCATTGAGGTGGATATCGACTGGCCGAGCTACGCCGGCAAGAAACGCCACCTGCCGTGGTTTCTGCTGGCCGCCAAATGCCTGGCCAACAACGGTATCCGTGTCCTGCTGCACGGTGGCGGGGCGCACACCGCCGGGCGCCTGTACACCGAACAACTGCTGGAGCTGCTGAATATTCCGCTGTGCCGCAACTGGCAGAGCGTCGACAGCGCGCTGCAACAACGCCACCTGGCGTTCATCCCGCTGGCCGACTGGGCACCGCAGTTGCAGCGCATGATCGACCTGCGCAACACCCTGGGGCTGCGCTCGCCGATCCATTCCCTGGCGCGGGTGCTCAATCCGCTCAAGGCCCGCTGCGGCCTGCAGAGCATCTTCCACCCCGGCTACCAGGCGGTGCACCGTGAAGCCAGCCGCCTGCTGGGCGACCATGCGATTGTGATCAAGGGTGATGGCGGCGAGATCGAGGTCAACCCTGACACCATCAGCCATCTGTACGGTGCCACGGCCGGCGTCGAGTGGGATGAAGAATGGCCGGCATTGTCCGAGCGCCGCCACGTCAAGCCTGCCAGCCTGGAGCCGACACATCTGGTGGCCTACTGGCGCGGTGAAGTCGAAGACAGTTATGGACAACTGGCGCTGCTGTCGAGCATGGCGCTGGCGCTGCGTGGCCTCGGTGTCGAGCGTGAAGCGGCGTTCGAACAGGCCAGGCAGTTCTGGGACAAGCGTGATCGCAACCTTTGATTAATCGAACTGTTCGATAATTAAGGGCCTATATTTGCGCTTTTAGTTCGAACCAATACCGATAGACTGACTCCAATTTCCAACTACGGACCTGGAGTCAGGACATGGGTTTGCTTGTCGAAGGACGCTGGCACGACCAGTGGTACGAAACCAAGGAAGGCGCGTTTCAGCGCGAGAACGCCCAGCGCCGCAACTGGGTGACGGCTGACGGCGCGCCCGGCCCGTCCGGCGAGGGTGGCTTTGCGGCACAAGCCGGTCGCTACCACTTGTATGTGTCGCTGGCCTGCCCGTGGGCGCACCGTACGCTGATCGTGCGCCAGCTCAAAGGTCTGGAAAAGCTCATCGACGTCTCGGTGGTCAGCTGGCTGATGCTGGAAAACGGCTGGACCTTCGACCCGCAGACCGGCTCGACCGGCGATGCGCTCGACGGCCTGGAATTCATGCACCAGCGCTACACCAAAGATGACCCGAACTACACTGGCCGGGTCACGGTGCCGGTGCTGTGGGACAAGAAGCTCAAGCGCATCGTCAGCAACGAGTCGGCGGAGATCATCCGCATGTTCAACTCGGCGTTCAACGAACTGACCGGCAACCCGCTGGACCTTTATCCCGAGCACTTACGGGCGCAGATTGATGAGCTGAACGAGCAGATCTACCCGAATGTGAACAACGGCGTATACCGCGCCGGCTTCGCCACCTCACAGGCGGCGTACGAGCAAGCCTTCGACGCGCTGTTCAGCAAACTTGATGAGCTGGAGCAACTGCTGGGAGAAAACCGCTACCTCAGCGGTGAATACCTGACAGAAGCCGACGTGCGCCTGTTCACCACACTGATTCGCTTCGATGCCGTGTACCACGGCCACTTCAAGTGCAACCTGCGGCGCTTGAGCGATTATCCGAACCTGAGCAATTGGCTGCGTGAGCTGTACCAATGGCCGGGCATTGCCCAGACTGTGGATTTCCAGCATATCAAGCATCACTACTACGCCAGCCACCGCACCATCAACCCGACCGGGGTGGTGCCTAAAGGTCCTTGGCAGGACTTCAGCGTGGCGCATGATCGGCAGCGCTTGGCAGGCAAAGGAATTTGGCAGTAACTGCCGCAAGCGTGTAGGAGCGACCTTGGTCGCGAAGGGCCAGATCAGTCGGCGCATCATCTGTGACTGAAATATTGCATTCGCGAGCAAGCTCGCTCCTACCCGGCCATACCGAAGGCTCAGAGTGTCCCCTGAGCCCCTTCAAACCACGCCAGCTTGTTGCGCAACACCACCACTTCCCCCACGATCACCAGGGTCGGAGCATGCACTTCATGCTCGGCTACCAGCTGCGGCAGGTTGGCCAGGGTGCCGGTGAACACCCGCTGACCGGTGGTGGTGCCCTGCTGGACCAAAGCTGCCGGGGTGCTGGCAGCGCGGCCGTGTTTGATCAACTGCTCGCAGATGGTCGGTAGCCCCACCAGGCCCATGTAGAACACCAGAGTCTGCGCCGGCGCGACCAGGTCGCTCCAGGGCAGGTCACTGCTGCCGTCTTTCAGGTGCCCGGTGATGAACCGCACCGACTGCGCATAATCACGGTGGGTCAGCGGAATCCCGGCATAAGCCGCGCAACCGCTGGCGGCGGTAATGCCCGGCACGACCTGGAACGGGATGCCATGGGCGGCCAGTTCTTCGATTTCTTCACCGCCACGACCGAAGATGAACGGGTCACCACCCTTCAGGCGCACGACCCGCTTGCCCTGTTTCGCCAGATCGACCAATTGCTGATTGATCTGGTCCTGCGGCACGGCATGCTCGGCACGGCGCTTGCCGACGTAAATGCGTTCGGCATCCCGGCGGCACAGCTCAAGAATGGTTGGTGCCACCAGACGGTCGTAAAGCACCACATCAGCCTGCTGCATCAGCCGCAGCGCCTTGAAGGTCAGCAGGTCAGGATCGCCGGGGCCGGCGCCGACCAGATACACCTCACCCGGCGCATGCGGTGGTTCGCCGTCGACCTTGGCCTGCAACAGACGTTCGGCTTCGGCGCCCTGCCCGGCCAGTTGCCGGTCGGCGATAGGCCCCTGAAACACCTCTTCCCAGAAAGCGCGGCGCTGCTGCACATCCGGATAAAGGCTTTTCACCTGGCTGCGAAACCGCGCCGCCAGCCCGGCCAACTGACCATAAGTAGCGGGAATCCAGGCTTCCAGTTTGGCGCGAATCAGGCGCGCCAGCACCGGCGCATCGCCGCCACTGGACACCGCAATGACCAATGGCGAGCGATCGACGATGGCTGGAAAGATCACACTGCATAGCGCCGGCGCATCGACCACGTTGACCGGCATGCCACGGCTGCGGGCATCGGCGGATACCTGGGCATTGAGCGGTTCGTCATCGGTGGCGGCGATCACCAGCACACAACCGTCCAGGTCGTTCGGCACATAGCCGCGCAGGCGCTGCTCACCGCCACTGCGCTCGATCAGCTCACTCAACTGCGGCTCGATATGCGGGGCGACGACCCGCAACAACGCACCGGCATCGGCCAGCAGGCGTGACTTGCGCAAGGCAATCTCGCCGCCGCCGACCACCAGCACCCAGCTGCCACGCAGATTGTGGAACAGTGGCAGAAATTCCATTTAGCCGATGACCTCAAGGCCGCCCATGTACGGTTTGAGCACTTGCGGCACACGAATCGAACCGTCGGCCTGCTGGTAGTTCTCCAGCACGGCAACCAGGGTACGGCCCACCGCCAGACCCGAACCGTTCAAGGTGTGCACCAGCTCAGGCTTGCCGGTTTCCGGGTTGCGCCAGCGCGCCTGCATGCGGCGGGCCTGGAAGTCGCCACAGTTGGAGCACGAGGAAATCTCGCGGTACTTGTCCTGGCTCGGCACCCAGACTTCCAGATCGTAGGTCTTGACCGCGCTGAAACCCATGTCGCCGGTGCACAGCGCCAGAACGCGATAAGGCAATTCCAGCAGTTGCAGAACGCGCTCGGCGTTGGCCGTCAGGGATTCGAGCTCATTCATCGATTCGGCCGGGGCCACGACCTTGACCATCTCGACCTTGTCGAACTGGTGCTGGCGGATCATGCCGCGAGTGTCACGACCCGAGGCACCGGCCTCGCTGCGAAAGCACGGCGTGTGAGCGACGAACTTCAGCGGCAGCTCCTTGGCATCGAGGATCTGCCCGGACACGATATTGGTCAGCGACACTTCGGCGGTCGGGATCAGGTACAGGTCGGCTTCGCCATCGCGGCTGATCTTGAACAGGTCTTCTTCGAACTTCGGCAACTGGCCAGTGCCCTGCAAGGCAGGCGCCTGGACCAGATACGGGGTGTAGGTTTCCTCGTAGCCGTGTTCGTTGATGTGCAGGTTGATCATGAACTGCGCCAGAGCGCGGTGCAGGCGGGCAATCGGGCCGCGCAGCAGGGCGAAACGCGCGCCGGACAGTTTGGCGGCGGTCTCGAAGTCCAGCCAGCCGAACTTCTCGCCCAGTGCGACGTGATCCTGTACCTGGAAATCGAACGCGGTCGGCGTGCCCCAGCGGCGCACTTCAAGGTTGCCGTCTTCGTCTTCACCGACCGGCACAGAGGCGTCCGGCAGGTTGGGGATGGTCAGCAGGATGGCGTCCAGCTCGGCCTGCAGCTTGTCCAGCTCAAGCTTGCCTTCGGAGAGCTCGTTACCCATACGCTCGACGTCAGCCATCAGCGGTGCGATGTCTTCGCCGCGTTGCTTGGCCTGTCCAATCGTCTTGGAACGGGCGTTACGCTCGGCCTGCAGCTGTTCGGTGCGGGTCTGTACCACCTTGCGCTGGGCTTCGAGTGCCTCGATGCGGGCCACATCCAGGGTGTAGCCACGCGAAGCCAGGCGGTCCGCTACGTCCTGAAGTTGAGTACGTAACAGTTTGGAATCGAGCATATCGGTCTCTCGTCTATCAAAGTCGGGTCAATGTCAGGCCCACCCAGGTTGCGAGCAGGCCGCCGAACACGCTGATGCCGGCATAGCCCAGGGCCAGTGGCAGTTGCCCGCTTTCCAGCAGGCGCAGCGTATCCAGTGAAAAGGATGAAAAGGTCGTCAGACCACCTACAAAACCGACGATCAGGCCGGCGCGAATCTCGATCGGCACTTCCGGACGAATCAGGAACAGGCCGTACAGCACGCCAATGATCAGACAACCGATCAGGTTGACCGCCAATGTGGCTGTGTAAAAGTGCCGTGGCCAGTGGGCGCTTACCCAGTTGCCAGTGGCGAAACGCAGTAATGTACCAGCGATGCCGGCAATCGACACCGCAAGAATGGTCTGAATCAAGACTTTCTCCGTTGAAGAGGGCTGGCAGCATCCAGCGCATGCAGATGACGCAGCTTTTCGCCGATCTTCATTTCCAGGCCTCGGGGCACCGGATGATAGTACTGGCGCGGCTCCAGGTCGTCGGGAAAATAGTCTTCGCCGGCGGCGTAGGCGTCCGGCTCGTCGTGAGCATAACGATACTGCTCGCCATAACCCAGTTGCTTCATCAGTTTGGTGGGGGCATTGCGCAGGTGCAACGGCACTTCCCGCGAACCATTGGCCGCCACGTCAGCCATGGCAGCCTTGTAGGCCATGTACACCGCATTGCTTTTCGGCGCACAGGCCAGATAGACAATCGCCTGGGCAACGGCCAGCTCGCCTTCAGGACTGCCGAGGCGTTCCTGAACGTCCCAGGCCGACATGCACAGCGGCAAGGCACGCGGGTCGGCATTACCGATGTCTTCGCTGGCCATGCGCACTACCCGTCGCGCCAGGTACAGCGGGTCACAGCCGCCGTCGATCATCCGCGCGAACCAGTAAAGCGCCGCATCGGGGTTTGAGCCTCGAATCGACTTGTGCAACGCCGAGATCTGGTCGTAAAAGGCTTCGCCGCCCTTGTCGAAGCGCCGGCGGGTGTCGCCCAGCAGGCTGTTGAGCAGCTCGCTGCCGATTTCGCTGCCGTCTTCGGCGAGGTCCGAGGCATTTTCCAGCAGGTTGAGCATGCGCCGGCCATCGCCGTCGGCGGCCGCCATCAGGGTGGCAAAGCCTTCGTCGCTCAGGCTCAACTGACGCCGCCCCAGGCCACGCTCTTCGGTGAGGGCACGCTGTACCAGCTTGCGCAAGGCAGCTTCGTCCAGGCTTTTGAGCACATAGACCCGCGCCCGCGATAGCAAGGCATTGTTCAGTTCGAACGAGGGGTTTTCGGTGGTCGCACCGATGAAGATCAGCGTGCCGTCTTCAACATAGGGCAAGAAGGCGTCCTGCTGGGACTTGTTGAAGCGGTGCACTTCGTCGACGAACAGGATGGTACGCCGCCCATACTGGGCCGCCTGCTGCCGGGCGACCTCAACGGCCTGACGGATCTCCTTGACCCCGGCCAGCACTGCCGAGACGGTTTCGAAATGCGCATCCGAGACCTTGGCCAGCAACTTCGCCAGGGTGGTCTTGCCCACCCCCGGCGGGCCCCAGAAGATCATCGAATGCAGCGCCCCCTGCTCCAGGGCTTCACGCAGGGGCTTGCCATGGGCCAGGACGTGCTCCTGGCCCACGTATTCGTCCAGGTTAGTGGCACGCAGGCGCGCCGCCAGGGGCTGGGCAATGGGTTCACGGCTGAACAGGTCCATGATTCGGGCGCCTTGTGTCGGCTACTTACTCTTGGATCACGTCCGCGCCCTTGGGAATCTGGAACTGGAACTTGTCCTTGGCTACGGGCTGGTTGGCAGTAACCCCGGTGAACAGGATATTGGTGCGCTGGCCAACGTTGTCCACCAGTTGCATGTCGTTGATCAGGCCATTGCGAAACGACAGGCGCAGGTTATCGAACAGCGTGTCCTTGGTCTTGGGCTTGAGCACGAAATCCACTACACCACCGGCCTCTTTCGAGGTGATATCGAAGCTTTCGCTGATTTTCGATACATCGCCGGACAGCAGCAGCGCCGGGGTCTGGGTCAGGCGCTGGTCGAGGGTCTTGATCGTCACCTGTTGCAGGTCCGGGTCCCAGAGGGTGACCTTCTTGCCATCGGAAACCATCAGTTGCTCCTGAGGCGGATCGATGTGCCAGTTGAACAGCCCTGGACGTTGCAGGGTCATGCTGCCCTGCGACTCCTGCAACTGGGTGCCACTGCCGTCGAGGGTCATCTGCGAAAAGCGGCCGCTGAGGGTCTGGGACTTCTCCAGCAACAGGGTCAGGCGCGCCACGTCCTTGCTGTCGGCATGGGCGGTCAGCGCGGAAAAGGTCAGAGCAGTAGCCAGAAACATGCGGATCAGACGCATGGGATTCCTCTTTAAATTCACTGAAAGTGCGGCAGCGCGACACACACGCTGCCAACAGGGTTGCTCTGCGGGATCAGTCGCGCATCGGTGCCGGCGCGATGACCTCACGTGAGCCATTGGTGTTCATCGGGGTGACCACGCCTGCATTTTCCATCGCCTCGATCATACGTGCGGCGCGGTTGTAACCGATCTTGAGTTTGCGCTGCACCGCCGAAATCGAAGCCCGACGGCTTTCCAGCACAAACTTGACCGCTTCGTCGTAAAGCGCATCGCTTTCGCTGTCTTCACCGTCGCCACCCCCACTACCGCCATCGAACCCGCTACCGGCCTCTTCGACGCCGGCCAGAATATCGTCGTTGTAGTCAGGGGTGCCACGCATTTTCCAGGCCTCAACGACCCGATGGACCTCATCATCGGACACGAAGGCACCATGGACCCGGATCGGCAGGCTGGTGCCTGGTGGCATGTAGAGCATGTCACCGTGCCCCAGCAGTTGCTCGGCACCGCCCTGGTCGATGATGGTCCGCGAGTCAATCTTGCTCGACACCTGAAACGCCATACGGGTCGGGATGTTGGCCTTGATCAGACCGGTAATCACATCCACCGACGGCCGCTGGGTGGCAAGAATCAGGTGAATACCGGCGGCACGGGCTTTCTGGGCGATACGCGCGATCAGTTCTTCGACCTTCTTGCCGACGATCATCATCATGTCGGCAAATTCGTCGACCACCACCACAATGGTCGGCAGGGTACTGAGCAACGGCGCCTCATCGTGAATGCTTTCACGGCGATACAGCGGGTCGCTGACCGGTGTACCGGCCTCTTCGGCATCCTTGATCTTGCGGTTGAAGCCGGCCAGGTTACGCACGCCCATGGCCGCCATCAGCTTGTAGCGCCGCTCCATCTCGGCAACGCTCCAGCGCAGGGCGTTGGCCGCGTCCTTCATGTCGGTGACCACCGGGCACAGCAGATGCGGAATGCCCTCATAGATCGACAGCTCAAGCATTTTCGGGTCGATCATGATCAAGCGGGCATCTTGCGGACCGGACTTGAACAGGATCGACAGGATCATGGCGTTGACCCCCACCGACTTACCGGAACCGGTGGTACCGGCGACCAGCAGGTGCGGCATCTTGGCCAGATCGGTAATTACCGGGCGGCCACCGATGTCATGCCCCAGCGCCAGGGTGACTGGCGATTTGGCGGTATCGAATTCGGGGGTCGACAATACTTCCGAGAAACGCACGATCTGCCGGTCTTCGTTGGGGATCTCGATACCCACGGTGGTTTTGCCGGGAATCACCTCGACCACCCGCACACTGGTCACCGCCAGTGAACGAGCAAGGTCTTTGGCCAGGTTGGCAATCCGACTGACCTTGACCCCGGCCGCTGGCTGGATTTCGTAGCGGGTAATCACCGGCCCCGGATGAATCGAGTCCACCGTAACCTCGACACCAAACTCCTTGAGCTTGATTTCCAGCAGCTTGCCCACCGCGTCCAGCGATTCGGGTGAATAACTAAGGGCTTTCTTTTCCACCGGATCAAGAATCGACAGCGGCGGCAATGTGCCTTCGATGGCGCTGTCGACAAACAGCGGCGCCTGCTTTTCCTTCATCACCCGGTTGCTCGGCTCCGGCGCTTTGGCCGGAGTCGGCGGAATGATCGCCGGCATCGGCTTGCCCGGTTGCGCAGGTGTTGCCAGCGGCGCCACAGCAGCACTGGCGGCGGGCACCACAGGCGCGGCGACAGGCGCCGGTTTGCCGGCGGCAGGCTGCTCACGCTCAAACACCTTGTCGCGGGCGCCGAGTGCCGGCTCACGGCGACTGGCGGGTCTGGGCGCCTGCTTCTCGTCTTCCAGATGCAGGTCGACCTCGCGCAACTTGACCACCATGCTGCGCCGCTCGGCACGGGCGGCCCACCAGCGGCTGACCGCGCCTTGCAGCAATTCGACCAGATCCAGGGTGATCTTACCGGTGACATCCATGACCTTGAACCACGACAGGTCAGTGAACACAGTCAGCCCGAACAGGAACAGGGCAATGAACAGCAGCGTGCTGCCCTGAATATTCAGCGCCCGCTTGGCAAGGTCACCGAGCACCTCACCCAGCACTCCGCCTGCCGAACCCGGAAAGCCGGCTGTGAAATGAAAGTGGATGTGCGCCAGGGCCGCGCCGGCCAGGACCAGAAACACCAGACCGATCAGGCGCCAGGAGAACAGCCAGCCGCTCCATTGCCAGGGTTCATGCCGCTGACGGAACACCTGCCAGGCCTTGATCCCCAGCAACAGCGGAAAGATATAGGCGAAGTAGCCCAGAACCATGAACAGGATGTCGGCACTGAATGCTCCGGCCCGGCCAGCGGCATTCTGTACCTGGCCGCCACTGCTGCTGGTATGGCTCCAGCCGGGGTCGCTCTGGTCGTAGGTCAGCAAGGCCATGATCAGATACAGGCACAGGAAGCCGAAGGCGATCAATGCCCCTTCCTTGAGCCGATAGTGCAACTGCTGCCGCCATAGGGGTACAGCTGCGGGTGCGGGTGCTGGAGTGGATTTCTTCAAAACGCTTTAATTCCTGCGCAGGAGCGCGAACAACTCATTGAACGACCAGGTGTGGCGACGGCGCGAGACAAGCGCGAACGGTGACATTGACATTGCACTACGGATGAACGCCTCCTGAAACACTCGGCTTGAATGATAACGCGCAACGTTGGCATTGTACGGTTTTGTAGCGGTACCGGTCTGTACTGGCACGCGACAAGTCTGGCGCGCCGGTCTGCTCTGTTCAAGCAGCACTGACGATAGCCCAATTTGAGCATGCATTGTCTTGCGTGACAAAGGCTTATGACATGACGTTGATCCTGTATCGGCAGCAGCTCAGGGGTACGACAACCTGACTCAGACCTGCTTGAGCGTATAGAGTTGCAAAATGACTGACGCCCTCCCCTCCCCTGCTGAGACCCATTGATCCCATGCTGACCTGGTTACGACGTGACAGCCTCGACTTCCCGCCCCTGGACAAGGCCCTGCGCGAGCCCAACGGGTTACTGGCCGCCGGCGGCGACCTGTCTGCCGACCGCCTGGTGCAGGCTTATCGCCACGGCTGCTTTCCGTGGTTTCAGGACGGCCAGCCCATTCTCTGGTGGTCCCCCGACCCACGCACCGTTCTGCCCCCGGCAGAGCTGCATGTTTCCCGCAGCCTCGCCAAGCTGCTGCGCCAACAGAAGTACCGGGTCACCTTCGACCAGGACTTTGCCGCGGTCATTGAGGCCTGTGCAGCCCCTCGCAGCTATGCGCAGGGCACCTGGATCACCGCCAGCATGCAGGACGCTTACCTTGAGTTGCATCAACGCGGCCATGCTCACAGCGTCGAAGTCTGGCTGGGCGACGAACTGGTCGGCGGCCTGTATGGCTTGGCCATGGGACGCCTGTTCTTTGGCGAGTCGATGTTCAGCCGCGCCGACAATGCTTCAAAGGTCGGCTTTGCGACTCTGGTGGAGCACCTCAAGGCCTGGGACTTCGTGCTGATCGATTGCCAGATGCCTACCCAGCACCTGCACAGCTTCGGCGCCCGCTCGATCCCGCGCCAGGCATTTGCCCAATACCTGAACCAATACCTCGACTCGGCCAATAAGGCTGACTGGTCAGCTAGTCGAGTCTGACATGCTGGCTTACACTGATAGCTACAAGGTTTTCGAGAACGGGGGCAATCATGACAGAGCTGGCGCGCCTCAAGTTTTATGCCACTCAACCCCACTCCTGCAGCTACCTGCCCGATGAACAGGCGACCACGCTGTTCCTCGATCCCAGCCAGCCCATGGACGTACAGGTCTATGCCGACCTGTCTGACATGGGGTTTCGCCGTAGCGGTGACCACCTGTACCGCCCGCACTGCCAGAACTGCAGCGCATGCATCCCGGCGCGCATTCCGGTGGCATTGTTTGAACCTGACCGCCAGCAAAAGCGCATCATCAAGCGCAATGCCGACCTGGTGGTACGCAGCGTCAAGCCGGTGTTCACCCAGGAATACTTCGATCTTTATCAGCGCTACATCGAACAACGCCACGCCGATGGCGACATGTACCCACCCAGCCGTGAGCAGTTCAGCACGTTTCTGGTTCGCGACCTGCCGTTTACCCGCTTCTACGAATTCCGCGCCGAAGGCCGGCTGATGGCCGTGGCGGTTACCGACCTGCTGCCCAATGGCCTGTCGGCGGTTTATACCTTCTATGAGCCTGACGAAGAACGCCGCAGCCTGGGGCGTTACGCGATCCTCTGGCAGATCGCCGAAACGGCACGTTTGCACCTGCACTCGGTCTATCTCGGCTATTGGATCAAGAACTGCAAAAAGATGAATTACAAGACCCAATATCGGCCCATTGAGCTGCTAACCAATCAAAGATGGGTCACTCTGTACTGAACTGCTTGGCTTGAAACACATTTTTCGGGCACAATGCACGCCGCTTTTGCCTGGCGCCACTTGCACCGGGCCACTCATTTGATTCCCGAGGGCTTTACTGCATGTCGAAAGAAGACAGCTTCGAAATGGAAGGCACTGTCGTCGACACCCTGCCCAACACCATGTTTCGTGTGGAGTTGGAAAATGGGCACGTCGTAACCGCGCACATCTCCGGCAAGATGCGCAAGAACTACATCCGCATTCTGACTGGTGACAAGGTACGCGTTGAACTGACGCCATACGACCTGAGCAAAGGCCGTATCACCTACCGCGCACGCTGATCGCACAAGCTTTAAACGACAAAGCCCGGCAGTGCCGGGCTTTGTCGTTTTTGCTTGCCTGAAGCATTTGTTTACCTGAATAAACACCTGCTCGCCCACTGCCATAATGGCAGCGGGCGAAGCAAGTGGGATCAGGCCATTTCTGCCGTGGTTTCGTAGTCGAAGGTAATCTCGCCATCCTTGACATCGATATGCACGACACCGCCATGCTCGGACAACTCGCCGAACAGGATCTCTTCGGCCAGCGGCCGCTTGATCCGGTCCTGGATGAGTCGAGCCATCGGCCGCGCGCCCATTGCTGCATCGTAACCGCCCTGAGCCAGCCAGCTGCGCGCCGCATCCGACACTTCAAGCTGGACACGCTTGTCCTCAAGCTGCGCCTGCAGTTCGGTGAGGAACTTGTCGACGACGCTCTTGATGACTTCGTGACTGAGCCGGCCGAACTGGATGATGGTATCCAGACGGTTGCGGAACTCTGGCGTGAAGCTCTTCTTGATCACTTCCATGGCATCGGAGGAGTGGTCCTGATGCGTGAAGCCGATCGAGGCCCGCGAAGCGGTCTCGGCACCGGCGTTGGTGGTCATGATCAGGATCACGTTGCGGAAGTCCGCCTTGCGCCCGTTGTTGTCGGTCAGGGTACCGTGGTCCATGACCTGCAGCAGCAGGTTGAAGACTTCCGGGTGAGCCTTCTCGATTTCATCGAGCAGCAATACGCAATGCGGCTGCTTGGTGATCGCCTCGGTCAACAGACCGCCCTGGTCGAAGCCGACATAACCCGGTGGCGCACCGATCAGCCGCGAGACGGTGTGGCGCTCCATGTACTCGGACATGTCGAACCTGACCAACTCGACGCCCAGCGCTTTGGCCAACTGGCGTGCCGCCTCGGTCTTGCCAACCCCGGTAGGACCGGCAAACAGGAACGAGCCTACTGGCTTGTCGGGTGACTTCAAGCCGGCCCGGGACAGCTTGATGGCGGTCGACAGCGAGTCGATGGCCGCATCCTGACCGAATACGGTGAGCTTGAGGTCACGCTCCAGATTGCGCAGCAATTCCTTGTCGGAGCTGTTGACGTGCTTGGGCGGAATGCGCGCGATCTTGGCAACGATGTCCTCGACCTGAGCAACCTCAATGCGCTTGACCCGCTGCTCGACCGGCCGCAGGCGCTGGTAGGCACCGGCCTCGTCGATCACATCGATGGCCTTGTCAGGCATGTGCCGGTCGTTGATATAGCGTGAAGCCAGCTCGGCGGCGGCACGCAGGGCTTCGTCGCTGTACTCGATGTTGTGGTGTTGCTCGAAGCGACCCTTGAGCCCCTTGAGAATGCCAATAGTGTCTTCAACCGACGGCTCAGACACGTCAACCTTCTGGAAGCGCCGTGCCAGGGCACGATCCTTCTCGAAAATACCGCGAAATTCCTGGAAGGTGGTGGAACCGATGCAGCGGATCTCGCCTGAGGACAACAGCGGCTTGAGCAGGTTGGAGGCATCCATCACGCCACCGGAGGCAGCACCGGCACCGATGATGGTGTGAATCTCGTCGATGAACAGGATCGCATGCGGGCGTTTGCGCAATTCGTTGAGCAGCGCCTTGAAGCGCTTCTCGAAGTCACCGCGGTACTTGGTGCCCGCCAGCAGCGCGCCCAGGTCCAGCGAGTAGACGACACTGCTGGCCAGCAGGTCAGGCACCTGATTGTCGACAATACGCTTGGCCAGGCCCTCGGCAATGGCTGTCTTGCCCACACCGGCCTCGCCGACCAGTAGCGGGTTGTTCTTGCGGCGACGGGCCAGGATCTGCGCCACGCGCTCGACTTCCTGCTCGCGACCGACCAGCGGGTCGATACGCCCCTGGCGTGCCTGGTCGTTAAGGTTACTGGCATAGGCATCCAGAGGATTGCCAGAGGAAGAAGCCTCACCACCCTCGTCGTCCTGCATATCTTGCTCACCTTCGGAAGAGTGTTCGCCGTGCCCGGGGACCTTGGAAATCCCGTGGGCAATGTAATTGACGACATCGATCCGGGCCACGCTCTGCTGCTTGAGCAGAAAGACGGCCTGGCTTTCCTGTTCGCTGAAGATTGCAACCAGTACATTGGCGCCGGTCACTTCACGCTTGCCGGAGCTCTGCACATGAAAGACTGCGCGCTGCAGAACGCGCTGGAAGCCCAGCGTCGGCTGAGTTTCCCGATCTTCGTCATGCACGGGGATCAGTGGCGTAGTGGAGTCGATGAACTCCTGCAGATCATGCTTGAGCTTATCGAGGTTCGCGCCGCATGCCCGCAAAACGGTGGCAGCGGCCTCGTTGTCCAATAAGGCCAGAAGCAGATGCTCGACGGTCATGAACTCATGACGCTTCGAGCGCGCCTCCTTGAAGGCCAGATTGAGGGTGACTTCGAGCTCACGGTTTAACATAGCTTCACCTCATAACCCAAGTGGTCGGCGTTAACCGTCCTTCTCGATCTCACAGAGTAGTGGATGCTGACTTTCCCTGGCGTACTGATTGACCTGCATGGCCTTGGTCTCGGCGATGTCACGGGTAAACAATCCGCATACTGCCCGCCCCTCTGTATGGACAGTCAGCATGATCTTGGTTGCCAGCTCACGATTCAGATTGAAGAACACCTCCAGCACTTCGATGACGAAATCCATCGGCGTGTAATCATCGTTGAACAAAACCACCTTATACATCGGTGGGGCCTGCAGAGTCGGCTGAGCGTCCTGCACTGCAACACCGGCCGAGTCATCCTCGTAAGGCTGCTGATCGTCCTGATTGAAGGTTAGTCGAATCTTGCTGATTGCATGCATGGGAAAACGTTCGAAATTTGCGTAGGTCGGATTGAACTAATAGCAATTGGCCGCTGTCAGAACGCCCATTCATTGAAATGGACTGCCGCATGACCTTGACTATCAGCTAAACGGTGTTACAAACAATAGAGCCCACATTGGGTAAAAAGGGTCCGCGCAGTCAACCAAAATTTTATTTCAGGTATGGCGGATTGAGGTGGATGATACTCCAGACGGAGTCCTTTGCAGAGGGATATGGCTATGCTCAGTGGTAAAGTCAAGTGGTTCAATAATGCAAAAGGCTATGGATTTATCCTTGCCGACGGCCGGGATGAAGATCTGTTCGCGCATTATTCAGCTATTCAGATGGACGGTTACAAGACACTCAAAGCCGGCCAGCCGGTCAACTTCGAGATTATTCAGGGCCCCAAGGGTCTGCACGCCGTTAACATTTCGCCCGCTGCGGCCACTGCCGCCAAGCCGATCGAAGCGTCCAGTGCAGCGACCTTGACCTTGAAAACCTCCAATGTGCCAGCCTGAGGCGAACCACCACAAACCCCAGCCATGATGTGATGTAAAGCACGCCGGTTCAGCAGTTCGAACCGGCCGCTCGTGACCCCTCTTTACGCCTGCATGTGCGCAATCAGCGCATCACCAAACCCCGAGCAGGACACCCGGCTGGCCCCCTCCATCAGCCGCGCGAAATCATAGGTAACGGTTTTCTCAGCCATTGCCGCTTCGATCCCCTGAACGATCAGCCCTGCCGCCTCAACCCAGCCCAGATGGCGCAGCATCATTTCTGCCGACAGAATCAGAGACCCCGGATTGACCTGGTCCTTGCCCGCATAACGCGGCGCCGTACCATGGGTTGCTTCGAACACCGCAACGTCATCAGACAGATTGGCGCCCGGAGCAATACCGATACCACCGACCTGAGCGGCCAGCGCATCGGACAGGTAGTCGCCATTGAGATTCAGGGTTGCAATCACGTCGTACTCAGCCGGGCGCAACAGCACCTGCTGCAACATCGCATCGGCGATGACGTCCTTGACGACCACCTCATTACCGGTCCTGGGATTGATGAACCGCATCCAGGGCCCGCCGTCGAGCAGCGTCGCACCAAACTCCGCCGAGGCCACCTCATAACCCCACTCCTTGAAGGCGCCTTCGGTGTATTTCATGATGTTGCCCTTGTGCACAATGGTCAGCGAACGCCGGTCATGATCCACCACATATTGCAGAGCCTTACGCACCAGCCGCCGGGTGCCATCACGGGAAACCGGCTTGATACCGATTCCGCAGTCGTGGTCGAAGCGCAGGCGCGTCACTCCCATTTGCTGTTTCAGAAAATCGATGACCCGCTGCGCCTCGGGTGAACCCGCCGCCCACTCGATACCGGCGTAAATGTCTTCGCAATTCTCACGAAAGATCACCATATCGACATCACCCGGCTTGTTGACCGGGCTGGGCACCCCGGCAAACCAGCGCACCGGACGCAGGCAGACGTACAAATCCAGTTGCTGGCGCAGAGCAACGTTCAGCGAACGGATTCCGCCGCCAACCGGTGTAGTCAGCGGCCCCTTGATCGACACCACGTAGCGCTGCAGTGCATCCAGGGTTTCATCGGGCAACCATATGTCCGGGGCATAGACCTGGGTGGCCTTTTCTCCGGCATAGACCTCCATCCAGGCAATTTTTCGGCTTCCGGCGTAAGCCTTGGCGACTGCAGCATCGACGACCTTGAGCATGACAGGCGTGATATCGACGCCCACGCCATCGCCTTCTATATAAGGAATAATCGGTTGCTCGGGGACATTGAGCGAGTGATCCGGGTTGACGGTGATCTGCTCACCAATGGCGGGGATTGTGATCTTTGCGTATTTCATGCTGAGCTCCAATACGTGTCTGATTGGACAGCCTGACCGCAATGAAGCCTAGCACCCGTGCCGCTTCTGACAATCACGGCCACTGGACACCATCGCGCAATCTTTTGCAAAATCCCGAAAAGCATTGATTCAGAGCGCTTGCGTTCGACCAAGGCCGTATTGGCATGCGCCAATTGGCCGCATAGCATTAATGCTTGCGTTTCAGGGTTTGATATACTCCGGCGTGACTGCCGAGTCATAGGGGCTCCAGTCACTGGAACTGGCCCGTCCGGATACACGACACCAGCTCCGATCTGCGTTGGGACTTATGGGCGCCTTTAAAAACGTAGGCGAGGCAGCCAGTGCAAGGCAAAAACAGGCGAGAAAGCGGAGTTTACGGGTTGTAAATGAGCATTTTGAGCCTGTTTTTAACGCAGCGATGGCAACGCAGGTAGTTTTTAGAGGTGCCGTTATGGTGCCCGATTGCTTGACGCTCGACTGATGCACCCAACATCACCGCGAATCAATCCCGACCCGAGCCCGCGGCACGAACCCGGGTCAAGCGCCTACTCAGCGCGTATCGGGATTTTGTGCATGCTCAGCAAAACAGAGAGTTAATACGAATGTCCAACCGCTCGAAGATCATCTACACCTTCACCGACGAAGCTCCGGCCCTCGCCACTTATTCCCTGCTGCCCATCATCGAAGCGTTCACGGCTTCGTCCGACATCGACGTCGAGACCCGTGACATTTCCCTGGCGGGCCGTGTATTGGCCAGCTTCCCGGAGTCGCTGCGCGCCGACCAGCAAATCCCGGATCATCTTGCCGAGTTGGGCAAACTGGCTACCACACCAGAAGCCAACATCATCAAACTGCCGAACATCAGTGCTTCGGTTCCGCAACTCAAAGCCACCATCAAAGAGCTGCAGGAACAGGGCTACGCCATTCCTGACTACCCTGAAGCGCCGTCCACTGACGCCGAGAAAGACGCCCGCGCCCGCTACGACAAGGTCAAGGGCAGTGCCGTGAACCCGGTCCTGCGCGAAGGCAACTCCGACCGTCGCGCACCGCTGTCGGTCAAGAACTACGCGCGCAAGCACCCGCACAAGATGGGCGCCTGGGCAGCAGACTCCAAGGCCCATGTAGCCCACATGAGCAGTGGCGATTTCTACGGCAGCGAAAAAGGCGCCCTGATCGAAGCCGACGACAGCCTGAAGATCGAACTGATCGCCAAGGACGGCACTGCCACCGTCCTGAAAGAGAAAACCGCCGTCAAGGCCGGTGAAATCATTGACAGCTCGGTACTGAGCAAAAAGGCCCTGCGCAGCTTCATCGCGGCCGAGATCGACGACGCCAAGAAACAAGGCGTACTGTTCTCGGTGCACCTTAAAGCCACCATGATGAAGATCTCCGATCCGATCATCTTCGGCCAGATCGTCGAAGAGTTCTATCAGGACGCCCTGACCAAGCACGCCGACGTGCTCAAGGAAATCGGCTTTGACCTGAACAACGGTATCGGTGACCTGTACAACCGTATCGGCAGCCTGCCGGCCGACAAGCAAGCCGCAATCAAGGCTGACATCGACGCCGTGTACGCTGCTCGCCCACAACTGGCGATGGTCAACTCCGACAAGGGCATCACCAACCTGCACGTACCAAGCGACGTGATCGTCGATGCTTCGATGCCAGCCATGATCCGTGACTCGGGCAAGATGTGGGGCACCGATGGCCAACTGCACGACGCCAAGGCCGTGATCCCGGATCGCAGCTACGCCACCATCTACCAGGCGGTTATCGAAGACTGCAAAAAGCACGGCGCATTCGATCCGACCACCATGGGCAGCGTGCCGAACGTCGGCCTGATGGCCCAGAAAGCCGAAGAGTACGGCTCTCACGACAAGACCTTCCAAGTCAAGACTGACGGCGTTGTACGTGTATCCAACAGCAAGGGTGAAGTCCTGCTGGAGCAGAACGTCGAAGCGGGCGATATCTTCCGCGCCTGCCAGACCAAAGACGCACCGATCCAAGACTGGGTCAAACTCGCCGTCAACCGCGCTCGCGCCAGCAGCACGCCTGCGCTGTTCTGGCTGGACCCGGCACGTGGTCACGACGCACTGGTGATCGACAAGGTCAAGAAGTACCTGGGCGACCACGACACTTCGGGCCTGGACATCCAGATCCTGACCCCGGTCGAGGCGATGAAGCTGACCCTGGAGCGCACCCGCGCCGGCAAAGACACCATCTCGGCCACCGGTAACGTACTGCGCGACTACCTGACCGACCTGTTCCCGATCATGGAGCTGGGCACCAGCGCCAAGATGCTGTCGATCGTGCCGCTGATGAACGGTGGCGGCCTGTTCGAAACCGGTGCTGGCGGTTCGGCGCCAAAGCACGTGCAGCAGTTCGTCGAAGAGAACTTCCTGCGCTGGGACTCGCTGGGCGAATTCCTGGCTCTGGCGGCTTCTCTGGAGCACCTGGGCAACGCCTACAACAACCCGAAAGCACTGGTGCTGTCCAAGACGCTGGACCAGGCGACCGGTGAGTTCCTGGACCGCAACAAGTCGCCATCGCGCAAAGTCGGCAGCATCGACAACCGCGGCAGCCATTTCTACCTGACCCTGTTCTGGGCTCAGGCACTGGCAGCACAGAATGACGACGCGGCCCTGAAGGCCCAGTTCGCGCCACTGGCCAAGACCCTGACCGACAACGAAGAGAAAATCGTTGCCGAGCTCAATGCGGTACAAGGCAAGCCGGTTGAGATTGGCGGTTACTACTTCGCCAAGCCGGAGCTGGCCAGCAAGGCCATGCGTCCTAGCGAGACCCTGAACGCGGCAATCGCTGCGCTGTAAGGTTCAAGCTGCTGTAAACAACAACCCCGGCCCACGCAGCCGGGGTTGTTGTTTTTTGAGTCACCGAAGTTTCCAGCTTTTTTGTAGGAGCGACTTCAGTCGTGAAAGCCTTCTAAAAGCGCAAAGGTGACTAAAACCCGACACATCAGTTGAGGATGCACACCACACGACACCCCCTCAAACCACCCGCTCCCCGCCTTTACGTATACTGCCACCCACCAAGACTCTTAAGGATTCGCCCATGACCTGGCAAGCCCACGTAACCGTCGCCACTATCGTTGAAGATCAGGGCCGCTTCCTGTTCGTCGAGGAGCTGCAAAGCGGCCAGCCGGTACTGAATCAGCCGGCCGGACATCTGGATCCGAATGAAAGCCTGCAGCGCGCGGCAGTGCGCGAAACCCTGGAAGAAACCGGCTGGGATGTGGAGCTGACCGGGGTGGTCGGCATTTACCTGTACACCGCACCTAGCAATGGCGTCACATATCAGCGAATCTGCTTTGCCGCCAAGCCCCTCAAGCACAACCCCGACTATCAACTGGACGACGGCATCATCGGCCCGGTCTGGCTGAATCGCGATGAACTGGTTACCCAACAGGCACGCTGGCGCAGTGAGCTGGTGCTGCGCTGTGTCGATGATTACCTGCAAGGCGAGCGTTTCAGTCTTGAGCTGCTGCGCGACAAGGCATGAGACGCAACAGCCCGCGCCTGATAGAATCGCGTCCTTTTCACCCATAGCTGTTGAATGCCCATGTCTGATTCTGCCCTTCCAAACACCGATAAACCCCGTGTCATCGTCGGCATGTCCGGCGGCGTGGATTCCTCCGTATCCGCCGTTCTGCTGCTGGAACAGGGCTATCAGGTGGAAGGTCTGTTCATGAAGAACTGGGAAGAAGACGACGGCACCGAATACTGCACCGCGAAAGAAGACCTGGCCGACGCCCAGGCCGTTTGCGACCGCATCGGCATCAAGCTGCACACGGCCAACTTCGCTGCCGAGTACTGGGATCACGTGTTCGAACACTTCCTGGAAGAGTACAAGGCCGGCCGCACGCCCAACCCCGACATCCTGTGCAACCGGGAAATCAAGTTCAAGGCATTCCTTGACTATGCGCTGAGCCTGGGCGCCGACCTGATTGCCACCGGCCATTATGTGCGTCGCCGCGACACCGCCACCCACACTGAGCTGCTCAAGGGCCTGGACCCGAACAAGGACCAGAGCTATTTCCTGCATGCCGTCGGCGGCGAGCAGATCGCCCGCACCCTGTTTCCGGTCGGTGAACTGGAAAAACCCGAAGTGCGGGCGATTGCCGAGAAACACGGCCTGATCACCGCCCGCAAGAAAGACTCGACCGGGATCTGTTTCATCGGCGAGCGACGCTTCACCGACTTTCTG
Source organism: Pseudomonas sp. StFLB209 (assembly GCF_000829415.1). Taxonomy (NCBI): domain Bacteria; kingdom Pseudomonadati; phylum Pseudomonadota; class Gammaproteobacteria; order Pseudomonadales; family Pseudomonadaceae; genus Pseudomonas; species Pseudomonas sp. StFLB209. The sequence goes on from NZ_AP014637.1 coordinate 6,120,625, forward strand.
CGCCAGTACCTGCCTGCCCAGCCCGGCGAGATCAAGACCACTGAAGGCGAAGTCATCGGCCAGCATGCCGGGCTGATGTACCACACCATTGGCCAGCGCCAGGGCCTGGGCATTGGCGGTCTGAAAGACGCCGGCGACGAGCCCTGGTATGTGCTGGAAAAAGACCTGACCCACAACGAGCTGATCGTCGGTCAGGGCAACGATCATCCATGGCTGTTCTCGCGTGCCCTGCTGGCTTCGCAAATTTACTGGGTCAACCCGATTGACCTGCACAGCCCGCGACGACTGACTGCCAAGGTCCGCTATCGCCAGGCCGACCAGGCCTGCACCCTGGAGAAAACCGCCAACGGTTACCGTGCAGTGTTTGACGAGCCGCAACGCGCTGTCACACCAGGGCAATCGGTGGTGTTCTATGACGGTGAAATCTGCCTGGGCGGCGGCGTGATTGAAACTGCCGAACCCTGGCACAGCAAGGACATGGTTTGATGACTCCGATTCAGGAACAATTGACCGCCTTGGGCGGTGTATTCCAGACCGCTGTGCTGGTCGACCGCATCGCCAAGACCGGCCAGGTCAGCGAGGCCGAACTGGGCTGCATGCTTGGCAGCCTGCTGGTACTTGACCCGAAGGACACTCTGGAGGTGTACGGCGGCAGCGATCAGTACCTGCGCGAAGGCTTGCGCGCCCTGGCCAGCGCCCTGGAGCGCGACCCCGGCACATTGCAGCGCGAGCCGCTGCGCTATGCGCTGTCGATGCTGGGCCTGGAGCGTCAATTGGCCAAGCGTAACGACATGCTGGAAGTGATTGGCCGGCGGCTGCCGCAGATCCAGTCTCAGGTTGAGCATTTCGGCATCACTCACGAAAACGTGATCGCCGCCAGCGGTGCGCTGTACCAGGACACCCTGAGCACCCTGCGCCAGCGTATTCAGGTGCAAGGCGACATGCGCAATCTGCAGCAGCCCAGCAACGCCTCGAAGATTCGCGCCCTGTTGCTGGCCGGCATTCGCTCGGCGCGCCTGTGGCGGCAAGTTGGCGGCCATCGCTGGCAACTGGTGTTCAGCCGCCGCAAGTTGTTGAATGAACTCTATACCATGATGCACGGCTGAAACGCCGCGCATCGACTGCACGCGACGCTATCTACGCTGGTCAGCCCGCTCCAGATGAGCGGTGATTTCGTGTATGATGTGCGCCCTTTTCAAAGCCAGACTGTCCGAGAGCACCCCATGCAGCTTTCTTCGCTCACCGCGGTTTCCCCTGTCGACGGCCGCTACGGTGGCAAAACCCAGGCCCTGCGCCCCATCTTCAGCGAATACGGCCTGATCCGTTTCCGTGTTCTGGTCGAAGTACGCTGGTTGCAGCGTCTGGCGGCGCACCCGCAAATCACCGAAGTGCCGGCCTTCAGCGCCGAAGCCAACGCCATTCTCGACACCCTGGCAGACAACTTCCTGCTGGAGCACGCCGAGCGCGTCAAGGAAATCGAGCGCACCACCAACCACGACGTGAAAGCCGTGGAGTACCTGCTCAAGGAACAGGCCGCCAAGCTGCCTGAACTGAACAAGGTTAGCGAGTTCATCCATTTCGCCTGCACCAGTGAAGACATCAACAACCTGTCCCACGCACTGATGCTGCGCGAGGGCCGCGACACCGTGGTACTGCCGCTGATGCGCCAGATCGCCGACGCCATCCGCGAACTGGCCCAGCGCTTTGCCAGCGTGCCGATGCTGTCGCGCACCCACGGCCAGCCGGCTTCGCCAACCACCCTGGGCAAAGAACTGGCCAACGTCGTCTACCGCCTCGAGCGGCAGATCGCCCAGGTCGCAGCCGTACCGCTGCTGGGCAAGATCAACGGCGCCGTGGGCAACTACAACGCCCACCTGTCGGCTTACCCGGACATCGACTGGGAAGCCAACGCCCGCGCCTTCATCGAAGACGAGCTGGGCCTGGAGTTCAACCCGTACACCACCCAGATCGAGCCGCACGACTACATTGCCGAGCTGTTCGATGCGGTTGCCCGCTTCAACACCATCCTGATCGACTTCGACCGCGATATCTGGGGCTACATTTCCCTGGGCTACTTCAAGCAGAAGACTGTTGCTGGCGAAATCGGCTCCTCGACCATGCCGCACAAGGTCAACCCGATCGACTTCGAAAACTCCGAAGGCAACCTGGGTATCGCCAATGCGCTGTTCCAGCATCTGGCCAGCAAACTGCCGATCTCGCGCTGGCAGCGCGACCTGACCGACTCTACTGTACTGCGCAACCTGGGCGTGGGCTTTGCACACAGCGTCATCGCCTACGAAGCCAGCCTCAAGGGCATCGGCAAACTGGAGCTGAACGAGCAACGCATCGCCGCCGACCTGGACGCCTGCTGGGAAGTGCTGGCCGAGCCGATCCAGACCGTCATGCGCCGCTACAACATCGAGAACCCGTACGAGAAGCTCAAGGAGCTGACTCGCGGCAAAGGCATCAGCCCTGAAGCGCTGCTGACCTTCATTGATGGCCTGGACATGCCGGGCGACGCGAAGGCCGAACTCAAGAAACTGACGCCAGCCAACTACATCGGCAATGCCGTGGCCCAGGCCAAACGCATCTGACCTGCGCCCCGCGAATAACGCCCGGCCCAGCCGGGCGTTTTTATTCGCGAACGAAAATCACCTTATTTCAATGGTTTGAACATGAATCCTGATATTCCTCTGCAACTTCTGGGCGGCATAAGTGCACGCGTCTTCCTGCGTGACTACTGGCAGAAGAAGCCTTTGCTGATCCGTCAGGCCATCAGTGACTTCCAGAGCCCTATCGAGCCTGACGAACTGGCCGGCCTGGCGCTTGAAGAAGAAATCGAATCGCGCCTGATCATCGAGAACGGCGAGCGCCCATGGGAGCTGCGTCGCGGCCCGTTCGCAGAGGACGAGTTCAGCAAGCTGCCAGAGCGTGACTGGACCCTGCTGGTGCAGTCGGTTGACCAGTTCGCGCCGGAAGTCGCCGAACTGCTGGAGAACTTCCGTTTCCTGCCAAGCTGGCGCATCGACGACGTGATGATCAGCTACGCCGCACCGGGCGGCAGCGTTGGCCCGCATTTCGACAACTACGACGTATTCCTGCTGCAAGGCCACGGCAAACGCAACTGGAAAGTGGGCCAGCTGTGCAACACCGAAAGCGAGCTGATCCAGCACGCTGACCTGCGCATCCTGGCAGACTTCGAAGGTACTGATGAGTGGACTCTGGAGCCTGGTGACATGCTCTATCTGCCACCGCGCCTGGCCCACTGGGGCGTGGCGGTAGACGACTGCCTGACCTATTCGGTAGGTTTCCGCGCGCCAAGCGCCGCTGAAGTTCTGACACACTTTACCGACTTCCTCAGCCAGTTCATTCCTGACGAAGAGCGTTACACTGACGCCAACCTTCAGCCCGCTGCAGATCCACACCAGATCCAGCACGACGCGCTGGACCGTCTCAAGAGCCTGCTCGCCGAGCACATGGGCGATGAGCGGCTGCTACTGACCTGGTTCGGCCAGTTCATGACCGAGCCACGCCACCCGGAACTGGTCAGCGGCGAAGAGTTGCAAGAAGAAGACCTGCTGGACAGCCTGGAACAAGGCGCCATCATCATTCGCAACCCAAGCGCGCGTCTGGCCTGGTCGAATGTCGATGAAGACCTGCTGCTGTTCGCCAGCGGCCAGAGCCGCTTGCTGCCGGGCAAGCTGCGCGATCTGCTCAAACTGATCTGCGCCGCCGACGCCCTGCACATCGAGAACCTCGGACCCTGGCTGGCGGACGAGGACGGACGCACACTGCTTTGCGAGCTGGTAAAACAAGGAAGCCTGGGATTTGCCGATGAATAAAATCAGCGTATCGGTTGCAGACTGGCACAAGGACAACGCCGCCATACGGCGTATCCGTGAAAGCGTGTTCATCTTCGAACAGGCGGTTCCTCCAGAGCTGGAATGGGATGCCGAAGATGCCGACGCCGTACACTTCCTGGCCAACGAAGGCGACTATCCGATAGGCACCGCACGTTTGCTGCCGGACGGTGAAATCGGTCGTCTGTCGGTACTCAAGGACTGGCGTGGCCTGAAGGTTGGCGAAGCCCTGCTTGGCGCGGTGCTGAGCGAGGCCGAAAAGCGCGGCCTGCAACAGCAGAAGCTCAGCGCACAGGTTCATGCCGCGCCCTTTTATGAGCGTTTTGGCTTTCGCGTGGTCAGCGACGAGTTCCTCGAAGCCGGCCTGCCGCATGTGGATATGCTCCGCGAGGCGGTGTAGTTTAAAAACTGCACACCTGCGATCAACGCCCCGCTCGACCCGCCGTTACCGGCCGGTTGATCGGGGCGTTTTGCTATCGCTCGGCAAAGTGGCACACTCAAGCCTTCAGGGCACCTCTAAAACGTAGGCGAGGCAGCCAGCGCAAGGCAAAAACAGGCGAGCAACGGTCGGACTCGCGCACAAGCCTGTTTTTAACCCAGCGATGGCACGCAGGTAGTTTTTAGCGGCGCCCTTCTGGAAGCTCTTCGCGGAGAAAGGACATGTCTGTACGCCCCTTGCTGGTTTCACTGCTGCTGGCTGTAAGCACCCCGGTACTGGCTGCCACGGAAGTGGTGCCGCTCAATTACCGCACCAGTGACGAAATGCTGCCGGTAGCACGCAACTTCCTTGGCCAGGACGGCACGGTCAGCGCCTATGGCAACCAGTTGATCGTCAACGCCGAGTCGCGCAGGATCGAAGAACTGCGCGCCCTGCTCGCCCAACTCGATGTAGCCGCCAGACGCCTGCTGATCAGTGTCGACACCAGCGACAGTGCTGCACACAGCCACAACGGCGCCAGCAGCGGCCGGGTGATCAGCTACGGCACCAGCAGCCGTGAGGGCGGCGTGCAGCAGGTGCAGACCAGCGAAGGCACCCCGGCGCTGATTCAAGTCGGCCAGAGTGTTCCGCTCACCACCTCACGCACCGACAGTTACGGTTATAGCCAGAGCGAAACCCAGTATCGCAACGTGACCCAGGGCTTCTATGTCACCGCCAGCGTGACCGGCGATATCGTGCACCTGAGCATCAGCACCAACCGTGACCGCCTCAGCCAGGAGCGCCCGGACGCAATCAAGGTGCAGAGTACCGATAGCAAGGTCAGCGGCCGGCTTGGCGAATGGATCACCCTGGCAGGCAACCAGAGCCAGTCGATAGCCGATCGTCAGGGCAATGCCCAGTACTACTCGACCCAGGGCCGCGACGACATGCTGCTACGCGTCAAGGTCGATGCCCTCGACTAACCCGGCCTCTGGCGCAAAGCTAGAACCTACGGGCCTTTTGGTGACCCACCAGTCGTATTAGACCAAAGATGTAGTGACACCATAAAAGCACTACAAAACGTTTGACGGAGCAAAAACGGCGCGGCATGATGGCCTCGCTCCCGCTGATCAGAGGCTTGAATAGAGCCTTCGAAGCACGTCCGTCGCCACTGCATGGACCGTTTCGTGTCTTGACCGCCCAAAAGGCAGTTTGACGAGGTTGCGACTGGAACGAAGTTGTCCTGAGGGACGGTAGCCCTGTTCGGCAGTCAGATAAAATGTAGTGAGCTTCGCACTGTGCAACATCGTTCTGTGCGTACTTTTCGACAGCACCTGAATGCCCGCTCGACACCCCGAGCCATTCGTTCATCCGTCGCAACCCGATGCAAATGCGGTTCGCCGCAAGTTTTCCGATCAGTGAGCTAATCGTGCCTTCGATAAACGAGGCGTTTTGGCGGAGCAGGACACTCCAACCGCATCAGACTGCTGAAACGTAGCGAGTCATTGACGCGACGCTTCACAGCCTGAAAAACCCAGGAACTGAGGTTTATCAACATGGCACTGACACGCGAACAACAAATAGCGGCTCTTGAAAAAGACTGGGCTGAAAATCCGCGCTGGAACAATGTGACCCGAACCTATTCTGCTGCTGATGTCGTCCGCCTGCGTGGCTCGGTACAACCGGAACACACGTTTGCAAAACTGGGCGCCGAAAAACTGTGGAACCTGATTACCCAGGGTGCGCGACCGTCGTTTCGTCCCGACAAAGACTTCGTCAACTGCATGGGGGCACTGACCGGCGGACAAGCCGTCCAGCAGGTCAAGGCGGGTATCCAGGCCATTTACCTGTCCGGCTGGCAGGTCGCTGCCGACAACAACTCGGCCGAGTCCATGTACCCCGACCAATCACTGTACCCGGTCGACTCGGTGCCCACCGTCGTGCGACGGATCAACAACGCCTTCACCAGGGCCGACCAGATTCAATGGAAAACCGGCAAGAATCCCGGCGATGAAGGCTACATCGATTACTTTGCCCCTATCGTGGCGGACGCCGAGGCCGGCTTTGGCGGTGTGCTCAATGCTTATGAGCTGATGAAAAGCATGATTGAAGCCGGCGCCGCCGGGGTGCATTTCGAAGACCAGCTGGCCTCGGTTAAAAAGTGCGGTCATATGGGCGGCAAGGTACTGGTGCCGACCCAGGAAGCGGTGCAGAAGCTGGTTGCCGCACGTCTGGCTGCCGACGTGGCCGGGGTGCCGACCATTATCCTGGCGCGCACCGACGCCAACGCTGCCGACCTGCTGACCTCTGACTGCGACCCTTATGATCAGCCATTCGTGACGGGGACCCGCACCCAGGAAGGCTTCTACAAGGTGCGCGCCGGCCTCGATCAGGCGATCGCCCGGGGCCTGGCCTACGCACCTTATGCCGACCTGGTGTGGTGCGAGACCGCCAAGCCGGATCTGGACGAGGCTCGCCGGTTTGCCGAGGCAATCAAGAAGGAATACCCGGACCAGCTGCTGTCGTACAACTGCTCGCCATCCTTCAACTGGAAGAAGAACCTGGACGATGCCACCATCGCCAAATTCCAGCGCGAGCTGTCTGCGATGGGCTACAAACATCAGTTCATCACCCTGGCCGGCATCCACAACATGTGGCATGGCATGTTCAGCCTGGCGCATGACTACGCCCGCAATGACATGACCGCCTACGTCAAGCTGCAGGAACAGGAGTTTGCCGACGCCGCCAAGGGTTACACCTTCGTCGCCCACCAACAGGAAGTCGGTACCGGCTATTTCGACGACATGACCACAGTGATTCAGGGTGGCAGTTCGTCGGTCACCGCCCTCACCGGCTCCACCGAGCAGGAGCAGTTTCACTGAAACTGAGCGCAGTTGAGTAACCATGAGCCACTTTTACCAGTGGCTCATCTTTTACACCCCGAGTAATGTTACTTTCCGCAACATTGACCTCAAGCAAGGTGGCACTTTCGCAATTGTGCTACTTGTAAGATGAGTTAAATCACTTTCTTTCAACAGCAGCAAATCCAATGATACTGATTACCAGATGATATCAATTATCATTAAGATTCTCTTCGTTTGCTTTTCGATACGATAAACATACTTGACTAAAACAGTAGTAATACACGGTTTACGTGGCCTGCAGCGCCATGCAAGCCATTACTGCGACCAACCGGTCGAATAATTTTCATGTAGAAAATTTACTTGCCCTCTATTTGCACATAAAATCAGTTTTATTGATTTCGTTGCGACATTTCGTCACGGCCTACACTCTTAAATATTTCAAGCTCAGAGCCCTTTCGCGCTCTGATTAAGGATTGCCAGCATGTCCGAATCGACAGGTTTGATCGCCCACAACTGGGCCCTCGCCATCTTCCTTTTGGGCGTCGTCGGCCTCTGTGCCTTCATGCTGGGCCTGTCCAGCCTGCTCGGCAGCCGCGCCTGGGGGCGCAGCAAGAACGAACCTTTCGAGTCTGGCATGTTGCCCACCGGCGGCGCCCGGCTGCGACTCTCCGCAAAATTCTATCTGGTCGCGATGCTGTTCGTGATCTTCGATATCGAAGCCCTCTTTCTCTTTGCATGGTCTGTGTCGGTACGCGAAAGCGGCTGGGCCGGATTCGTCGAAGCTCTCGTTTTCATAGCAATTCTGTTGGCAGGTCTTGTCTACCTTTGGCGAGTGGGGGCGCTCGATTGGGCACCCGAAGGTCGTCGTAAGCGGCAGGCGAAGCTAAAACAATGAGGCTTTGGCAATGCAATACAATCTCACCAGGATCGACCCGGATGCGCCTAACGAGCAGTATCCAATCGGTGAACGGGAAACCGTTTCCGACCCGTTAGAAGACCAGGTTCACAAGAACATCTTCATGGGCAAGCTCGAAGATGTTCTGAGCAACGCAGTCAACTGGGGGCGCAAAAACTCCCTGTGGCCGTATAACTTCGGCCTTTCGTGCTGCTACGTGGAAATGACCACCGCCTTCACGGCGCCCCACGACATCGCGCGCTTCGGCGCCGAAGTCATCCGGGCATCGCCGCGTCAGGCGGATTTCATGGTTATTGCCGGGACCTGCTTTATCAAGATGGCTCCGATCATCCAGCGTCTCTACGAGCAAATGCTCGAACCCAAGTGGGTCATTTCCATGGGCTCGTGCGCTAACTCCGGCGGCATGTATGACATTTACTCCGTGGTTCAGGGCGTGGACAAGTTCCTGCCTGTGGATGTCTACGTGCCAGGCTGCCCGCCCCGCCCCGAAGCGTTCCTGCAAGGCTTGATGCTGCTGCAGGAGTCGATCGGCAAAGAGCGGCGCCCGCTTTCCTGGGTTGTCGGCGATCAAGGCATCTACCGTGCCGAAATGCCGTCGACCAAGGTTCAGCGCCGCGAACAGCGTATTCAGGTCACCAACCTGCGCAGCCCCGACGAAGTCTGATACGCCCCGTTGTTCTTATAACAAAGACAAGAACGGGGTTGACTCTGTACGTTGACCGAAGTGATTGAGACCTATGACTGCAGGCACCGCTCTGTACATCCCGCCGTACAAGGCTGACGACCAAGATGTCGTCAATGAACTGAATTCCCGCTTCGGCGCCGAGGCCTTCACGGCCCAGCCGACCCGTACCGGCATGCCGGTGCTGTGGGTCGAACGCGCCCGGCTGATCGAAATACTGACGTTCCTGCGCAATGTCGCCAAACCGTACTCCATGCTCTATGACCTGCATGGTGTCGACGAGCGTCTGCGCACCCATCGCCGCGGCTTGCCGGGCGCTGACTTCACGGTGTTCTACCACCTGATGTCGGTTGAACGTAATAGTGACGTAATGATCAAGGTCGCGCTGTCCGAAAGCGACCTGAGCGTACCTACCGTCACCCGTATCTGGCCTAACGCCAACTGGTACGAGCGTGAAGTGTGGGACATGTTCGGCATCGATTTCCCGGGCCACCCGCACCTGTCGCGCATCATGATGCCGCCGACCTGGGAAGGTCACCCGCTGCGCAAGGACTTCCCGGCCCGCGCCACCGAGTTCGACCCGTACAGCCTGAACCTTGCCAAGCAGCAGCTTGAAGAAGAAGCCGCGCGCTTCAACCCCGAAGACTGGGGCATGAAGCGTTCGGGGGCGAACGAGGACTACATGTTCCTCAACCTCGGCCCCAACCACCCCTCTGCGCACGGTGCTTTCCGTATCGTGCTGCAACTGGACGGTGAAGAGATCGTCGACTGCGTTCCGGACATCGGCTACCACCACCGTGGTGCAGAGAAGATGGGCGAGCGTCAGTCCTGGCACAGTTACATCCCCTACACCGACCGTATCGACTACCTCGGCGGGGTGATGAACAACCTGCCGTACGTGCTGGCGGTGGAAAAACTGGCCGGTATCAAGGTGCCGGACCGGGTCGACACCATCCGCATCATGATGGCCGAGTTCTTCCGCATCACCAGCCACCTGCTGTTCCTGGGCACCTATATCCAGGACGTCGGCGCCATGACCCCGGTGTTCTTCACCTTTACCGACCGCCAGCGCGCCTACACCGTGATCGAGGCGATCACCGGTTTCCGCCTGCACCCGGCCTGGTACCGCATCGGTGGCGTGGCTCACGACCTGCCGCGCGGCTGGGAGAAACTGGTCAAGGACTTCGTCGACTGGCTGCCCAAGCGCCTCGACGAGTACACCAAAGCCGCCTTGCAGAACAGCATTCTCAAGGGCCGGACCATCGGTGTGGCCGCCTACAACACCAAAGAGGCGCTGGAATGGGGCGTCACAGGTGCTGGCCTGCGTTCCACCGGCTGTGATTTCGACCTGCGCAAGGCGCGTCCGTACTCGGGCTACGAGAACTTCGAGTTCGAAGTGCCACTGGCCCACAACGGCGACGCCTACGACCGCTGCATGGTTCGTGTCGAGGAGATGCGCCAGAGTATCCGCATCATCGACCAGTGCCTGCGCAACATGCCTGCCGGCCCGTACAAGGCGGATCACCCGCTGACCACGCCGCCACCAAAAGAGCGCACCCTGCAGCACATCGAAACCTTGATCACCCACTTCCTGCAGGTTTCGTGGGGTCCGGTCATGCCGGCCAACGAATCGTTGCAGATGATCGAAGCGACCAAGGGTATCAACAGCTATTACCTGACGAGCGACGGCGGCACCATGAGCTACCGTACCCGGATCCGCACTCCGAGCTATCCGCACCTGCAACAGATCCCTTCGGTGATCAAAGGCAGCATGGTCGCGGACCTGATTGCGTACCTGGGTAGTATCGACTTCGTTATGGCCGACGTGGACCGCTAAGAATGAACAGCCCACTTATCCAGACAGACCGTTTCGTTCTCAGCGAAACCGAGCGCTCGGCCATCGAGCACGAAATGCATCACTACGAGGACCCGCGTGCGGCGTCCATCGAAGCCTTGAAAATTGTCCAGAAGCAGCGCGGCTGGGTGCCGGACGGCGCGATCTATGCGATCAGCGACATCCTCGGCATCCCTGCCAGCGACGTCGAAGGCGTAGCCACCTTCTACAGCCAGATCTTCCGTCAGCCGGTCGGCCGGCACATCATCCGCGTCTGCAACAGCATGGTGTGCTTTATTGCCGGTCACGAGTCGATCGTCGAAGAAATCCAGAACTCGCTGGGCATCGCTCCGGGCCAGACCACCGCCGACGGCCGCTTTACACTGCTGCCGGTGTGCTGCCTGGGCAACTGCGACAAGGCGCCAGCGGTAATGGTCGATGACGATACATTCGGCAATCTGCAGCCCGGCGGCGTTGCCAAGATGCTGGAGGCTTACCCATGACCCTGACTTCCTTCGGTCCGGCCAACCGCATTGCGCGCACGGCTGAAACCCACCCGCTGACCTGGCGTCTGCGTGACGACGGCGAGCCGGTGTGGCTCGACGAGTACCAGAGCAAGGACGGCTACGCTGCGGCGCGCAAGGCGCTGACCCAGCAATCGCCCGATGACATCGTCCAATCGGTCAAGGACTCCGGTCTCAAAGGTCGTGGTGGCGCAGGCTTCCCCACCGGCGTGAAGTGGGGTCTGATGCCTAAAGACGAGTCCATGAACATCCGTTACCTGCTGTGTAACGCCGATGAAATGGAACCCAACACCTGGAAAGACCGCATGCTGATGGAGCAACTGCCCCATCTGCTGATCGAAGGCATGCTGATCAGTGCCCGTGCACTGAAAGCCTACCGCGGCTACATCTTCCTGCGCGGTGAGTACGTCACCGCCGCCCGCCACCTCAACCGTGCGGTCGAAGAAGCCAAGGCTGCCGGCCTGCTGGGCAAGAACATTCTTGGCAGCGGTTTTGATTTCGAGCTGTTCGTGCACACCGGCGCCGGCCGTTACATCTGCGGTGAAGAAACCGCACTGATCAACTCGTTGGAAGGCCGCCGCGCCAACCCGCGCTCCAAGCCGCCCTTCCCTGCCGCCGTAGGCGTATGGGGCAAGCCGACGTGCGTGAACAACGTCGAAACCCTGTGCAACGTGCCGGCCATCGTCAACAACGGCAACGACTGGTACAAGTCGCTGGCCCGCGAAGGCAGTGAAGACCATGGCACCAAGCTGATGGGCTTCTCCGGCAAGGTCAAGAACCCGGGCCTGTGGGAGCTGCCGTTCGGCGTGCCGGCCCGCGAGCTGTTCGAAGACTACGCCGGCGGCATGCGCGACGGCTTCAAGCTCAAGTGCTGGCAGCCAGGCGGCGCCGGTACCGGCTTTTTGCTTCCGGAACACCTGGACGCGCAAATGTACGCCGGCGGCATCGCCAAGGTCGGTACCCGGATGGGTACGGGCCTGGCCATGGCGGTGGACGACAAGGTCAACATGGTTTCCTTGCTGCGCAACATGGAAGAGTTCTTTGCCCAGGAGTCCTGTGGCTTCTGTACTCCGTGCCGCGATGGCCTGCCCTGGAGCGTGAAGATGCTGCGCGCCCTGGAAAAAGGCCAGGGCCGTGCCGAAGACATCGAGACGCTGCTGGGCCTGGTCAACTTCCTCGGCCCTGGCCGGACCTTCTGTGCTCACGCACCGGGTGCGGTCGAGCCGCTGGGTAGCGCGATCAAGTACTTCAGGCCGGAATTCGAGGCCGGTGTCGCGCCAGCAAGCGCGGGCCTGCCCATCCCCGGCAAGATCCCGACCACAGTCGGGGCATAAACAAGACTGACCGGTCGCCAATGCCTGGCATGGCGACCCTGTACCGGCTGACGCCGCCCCTTCCATGAAGGGGCCGAGCGAAGCAGGTACCACCGGATTCCATTAGCCACGCCCGCTGACAACGGGCCAACGAAGAACTTTGAACCATGGCCACTATCCACGTAGACGGCAAAGCGCTCGAAGTCAACGGTGCGGACAACCTGCTACAGGCTTGTCTGTCCCTGGGCCTCGACATTCCGTATTTCTGCTGGCACCCCGCGCTGGGTAGCGTCGGTGCCTGCCGCCAGTGCGCGGTCAAGCAGTACAACGATGAAAACGATACCCGCGGCCGGATCGTCATGTCCTGCATGACCCCTGCCACCGACAACACCTGGATCTCCATCGAAGATGAAGAGTCCAAGGCGTTCCGCGCCAGTGTCGTCGAATGGCTGATGACCAACCACCCGCATGACTGCCCGGTCTGCGAGGAAGGCGGTCACTGCCACCTGCAAGACATGACCGTGATGACCGGCCACAACGAGCGCCGCTATCGCTTTACCAAGCGCACGCACCAGAATCAGGACCTGGGGCCGTTCGTCGCTCACGAGATGAACCGCTGCATCGCCTGCTACCGCTGCGTGCGTTACTACAAGGACTACGCTGGCGGCACCGACCTGGGCGTGTATGGCGCTCACGACAACGTGTATTTCGGTCGCGTTGAAGACGGCGTGCTGGAGAGCGAGTTTTCCGGCAACCTGACCGAGGTCTGCCCGACCGGCGTGTTCACCGACAAGACCCACTCCGAGCGCTACAACCGCAAGTGGGACATGCAGTTCGCCCCGAGCATCTGCCATGGCTGCTCCAGCGGCTGCAACATCAGCCCCGGTGAGCGTTATGGCGAACTGCGGCGCATCGAAAACCGTTTCAACGGGTCGGTGAACCAGTACTTCCTGTGCGACCGCGGCCGTTTCGGTTACGGCTATGTCAACCGCAAGGATCGTCCGCGCCAGCCGCTGCTGAACAAGGGCCAGGAGCAGCTGAAACTGAGCCTGGACGAGGCGCTGGACACCGCCGCCGACCTGCTGCGCGGTCGTAACATCGTCGGTATCGGCTCGCCACGCGCCAGCCTGGAAGGCAACTACGCGCTGCGCGAGCTGGTCGGTGCCGAGCACTTCTACAGCGGTATCGAAGCCGGTGAGCTTGAGCGCGTGCGCCTGATCGCCCAGGTATTGAGCGACAGCCCGCTGCCGGTGCCGAACATGCGTGACATCGAAGATCACGACGCGATCTTCATTCTTGGCGAAGACCTGACCCAGACAGCTGCCCGGGTCGCCCTGGCCGTGCGTCAGGCGGTCAAGGGCAAGGCCCGCGACATGGCCGCCGCCATGAAGGTCCAGCCATGGCTTGATGCTGCGGTGCGTAACATTGCCCAGCACGAACTGAACCCGCTGTTCATTGCCAGCCTGACTGACACCCGTCTGGACGACGTGGCCGAGCACTGCGTGCACGCCGCGCCTGACGACCTCGCCCGTCTCGGCTTTGCCGTGGCCCACGCCATCGACGCCAGCGCCCCGGCTGTTGCTGGCCTGGACGCAGAAGCGCTGGAACTGGTGAAAACCATCGCTGATGCACTGCTGGCCGCCAAGCGTCCACTGATCATTTCCGGTGGTTCGCTGGGCTCCAAGGCCATGATCGAAGCCGCCGCCAACATCGCCAAAGCGCTGAAACTGCGCGAGAAAGAAGGCTCGCTGAGCCTGGTGGTGCCGGAAGCCAACAGCATGGGCCTGGCCCTGCTCGGTGGTGATTCGCTCGATGCTGCGCTGCAGCAGGTGATCTCGGGTCAGGCCGACGCCATCGTGGTGCTGGAAAACGACCTGTACAGCCGTACCGATGCCGCCACCGTGGACGCCGCACTGAACGCGGCCAAGGTAGTGATCGTTGCCGATCACCAGAAGACCGCGACCGCCGACCGTGCCCATCTGGTCCTGCCAGCGGCCAGCTTCGCTGAAGGCGATGGCACCCTGGTCAGCCAGGAAGGCCGCGCCCAGCGTTTCTTCCAGGTGTTCGATCCGACCTATCTGGACGCCAGCATTCTGGTCCACGAAGGCTGGCGCTGGCTGCACGCGCTGCGTTCGACCCTGCTCAATCAGCCGGTGGACTGGACCCAGCTCGACCAGGTCACCGAAGCCTGCGCCGCGGCCAACCCCCGCCTGGCAGGTATTGTCGATGCCGCACCGTCCGCGTCGTTCCGTATCAAAGGTCTGAAGCTGGCTCGCGAACCGCTGCGTTACAGCGGCCGGACCTCGATGCGCGCCAATATCAGCGTGCACGAGCCGCGCACGCCACAAGACAAGGACACGGCGTTCTCGTTCTCGATGGAAGGTTATTCGGGCTCGGTCGAACCACGCCAGCAGGTGCCATTCGCCTGGTCACCGGGCTGGAACTCACCACAGGCCTGGAACAAGTTCCAGGACGAGGTCGGCGGTCATCTGCGTGCCGGTGACCCGGGCGTGCGCCTGATCGAAAGCACCGGCGACAAGCTGAGCTGGTTTGCCAGCGTGCCACGCGCCTTCGCTCCGGCGCAGGGTAGCTGGCAAGCGGTGCCGTTCTACCACCTGTTCGGCAGCGAAGAGAACTCTTCGAAAGCCGCACCGGTGCAAGAGCGCATCCCGGCTGCCTACGTTGCACTGGCCAAAGCAGAAGCCGATCGTCTGGGCGTCAACGAGGGCGCGCTGGTCAGCCTGGAGGTGGCCGGCCAGACCCTGCGTCTGCCGCTGCGCATCAATGAAGAACTGGGCGCTGGCCTGGTCGCCCTGCCGGTCGGTCTGGCAGGCATTCCGCCGGCGTTTTCCGGCAAATCCGTGGCCGGTCTGCAGGAGGCAGCGCAATGAGCTGGTTCACCCCTGAAGTGATCGATGTGATCATTGCGGTCCTCAAGGCCATCGTCATCCTGCTTGCCGTGGTCATCAGCGGCGCGTTGCTCAGCTTCGTCGAGCGACGCCTGCTGGGCTGGTGGCAGGACCGCTATGGCCCGAACCGGGTTGGCCCGTTCGGTATGTTCCAGATCGCTGCCGACATGCTGAAGATGTTCTTCAAAGAAGACTGGATGCCGCCGTTTGCCGACAAGGTGATCTTCACCCTGGCACCGGTGGTGGCCATGAGCGCCTTGCTGATCTCGTTCATCGTCATCCCGATCACCCCGACCTGGGGTGTCGCAGACCTGAACATCGGCCTGCTGTTCTTCTTCGCGATGGCGGGTCTGTCGGTGTACGCAGTGCTGTTCGCCGGTTGGTCGAGTAACAACAAGTACGCCTTGCTGGGCAGCCTGCGGGCCTCGGCCCAGACCGTGTCGTACGAAGTGTTCATGGGTCTTGCGCTGATGGGCGTGGTGGTTCAGGCCGGCTCGTTCAACATGCGCGACATCGTCGAGTATCAGGCGCAGAACCTGTGGTTCATCATTCCACAGTTCCTCGGCTTCTGTACGTTCTTCGTCGCTGGCGTCGCCGTGACTCACCGTCACCCGTTCGACCAGCCCGAAGCCGAGCAGGAACTGGCCGACGGTTACCACATTGAATATGCCGGCATGAAATGGGGCATGTTCTTCGTCGGCGAGTACATCGGCATCGTGCTGATCTCGGCGCTGCTGGTCACCCTGTTCTTCGGTGGCTGGCATGGTCCGTTCGGTATCCTGCCGCAGATCCCCTTCATCTGGTTCGCTTTGAAGACCGCGTTCTTCATCATGCTGTTCATCCTGCTGCGCGCTTCGATTCCGCGCCCGCGCTATGACCAGGTGATGGATTTCAGCTGGAAATTCTGCCTGCCGCTGACCCTGATCAATTTGCTGGTGACTGCCGCGATCGTGTTGCTCAACACGCCGGCAGGCGCGGTTCAGTGAGGTAACTGACCCATGTTCAAATATATTGGCGACATCGTTAAGGGTACCGGTACCCAGTTGCGCAGCCTGGTGATGATTTTCGGTCACGGCTTTCGCAAGCGCGACACCCTGCAATACCCGGAAGAACCGGTTTATCTGGCACCACGCTATCGCGGCCGGATCGTCCTGACCCGCGACCCCGACGGTGAAGAACGCTGCGTGGCCTGCAACCTGTGCGCCGTGGCCTGCCCGGTCGGCTGCATCGCCTTGCAGAAGACCGAGGCCGAAGACGGTCGCTGGTACCCGGAGTTCTTCCGCATCAACTTCTCGCGCTGCATTTTCTGCGGCCTGTGCGAAGAAGCCTGCCCGACTACCGCGATCCAGTTGACCCCGGATTTCGAAATGGCTGACTTCAAGCGCCAAGACCTGGTGTACGAGAAAGAAGACCTGCTGATTTCCGGCCCCGGCAAGAACCCCGACTATAACTTCTATCGCGTTGCCGGCATGGCAATCTCCGGCAAGCCCAAAGGCGCCGCGCAGAGTGAAGCCGAACCGATCAACGTCAAGAGCTTGCTGCCTTAAGGAAGTCCAGATGGAATTCGCTTTCTACTTTGCATCCGGCATTGCTGTCGTGTCGACCTTACGGGTCATCACGAACACCAATCCCGTGCATGCCCTGCTCTACCTGATCATCTCACTGATCGCCGTGGCTATGACCTTCTTCAGCCTCGGCGCACCATTTGCCGGGGTGCTGGAAATCATCGCCTACGCTGGCGCGATCATGGTTCTGTTCGTGTTCGTGGTCATGATGCTCAATCTGGGCCCTGCCTCGGTGCAGCAAGAACGTAACTGGTTCAAGCCTGGGATCTGGGCGGGACCTGTGTTCCTGGGCGGCATGCTGCTGTTCCAACTGCTGTATGTGCTGTTTGCCAACCCGAGCGGTGCCGGCCTGGGCCACACCACAGTGGACGCCAAGGCCGTCGGCATCAGCCTGTTCGGTCCTTACCTGCTGGTGGTGGAACTGGCCTCGATGCTGCTGCTGGCGGCTGCCGTGACCGCATTCCACCTTGGCCGTACCGATACCAAGGAAGAAGGAGCCCAGCCATGAATGCAATTCCTCTCGAACACGGCCTGGCGGTTGCCGGGGTGCTGTTCTGCCTTGGCCTGGTCGGCCTGATGGTGCGCCGCAACATCCTTTTCGTGCTGATGAGCCTGGAAATCATGATGAATGCCGCCGCCCTGGCATTCGTGGTAGCCGGTAGCCGCTGGGGTCAACCGGATGGACAGGTAATGTTCATTCTGGTGATCAGCCTCGCAGCTGCCGAGGCCAGTATCGGCCTGGCGATCCTGATGCAGCTGTATCGCCGCTTCCACACTCTCGATATCGATGCTGCCAGCGAGATGCGCGGATGAACCTTCTCTTTCTGACTTTTGTATTTCCCCTGATCGGTTGGCTGCTGCTGTCGTTCTCCCGTGGCCGTATCTCGGAGAACCTCGCGGCACTGATCGGCGTCGGCTCGGTCGGCCTGTCGGCCATTGTCACTGCCTGGATCATCTGGCAGTTCAACGTCGCACCACCCGAAGGCGGCCACTACACCCAGGTGCTGTGGCGCTGGATGGACGTGGACGGCTTCAGCCCCAACTTCGCCCTGTACCTGGACGGCCTGTCGGTCACCATGCTCGGCGTGGTGGTCGGGGTGGGCTTTCTGATCCATCTGTTCGCCTCCTGGTACATGCGCGGCGAAGAGGGCTACTCGCGCTTCTTCTCCTACACCAACCTGTTTATTGCCAGCATGTTGTTCCTGATCCTGGGCGACAACCTGCTGTTCATCTACTTCGGTTGGGAAGGCGTGGGCCTGTGCAGCTACCTGCTGATCGGTTTCTACTATGGCCAGCGCAAGAATGGCGATGCCGCACTGAAAGCCTTCATCGTCACCCGGATCGGCGACGTGTTCATGGCGATCGGTCTGTTCATCCTGTTCCAGCAACTGGGCACCCTGAATATCCAGGAACTGCTGGTGCGTGCGCCTGAGCACTTCAAGGCCGGCGACTTCTGGATCGTGCTGGCGACCCTGATGCTGCTTGGCGGTGCCGTAGGTAAATCCGCGCAACTGCCGCTGCAGACCTGGCTGGCTGATGCAATGGCCGGTCCTACTCCGGTTTCGGCACTGATTCACGCCGCGACCATGGTCACCGCCGGCGTGTACCTGATCGCCCGTACCCACGGTCTGTTCGTCCTGGCGCCGGATATCCTGCATCTGGTCGGCGTCGTCGGTGGTGTGACGCTGGTACTGGCCGGCTTCGCCGCGCTGGTACAGACCGACATCAAGCGGATTCTCGCCTACTCGACCATGAGCCAGATCGGCTACATGTTCCTGGCCCTGGGCGTCGGTGCCTGGGAAGGTGCGATCTTCCACCTGATGACCCACGCGTTCTTCAAGGCCCTGCTGTTCCTTGCCTCCGGTGCGGTGATCGTCGCCTGCCACCACGAGCAGAACATCTTCAAGATGGGTGGCTTGTGGAAGAAACTGCCTCTGGCCTACGCCAGCTTCATCGTCGGCGGCGCCGCCCTGGCCGCCCTGCCGCTGCTGACCGCCGGTTTCTATTCCAAGGACGAGATCCTCTGGGAGGCTTTCGCCAGCGGCCATACCGGCCTGCTGTATGCCGGTCTTGCCGGTGCGTTCATGACCTCGATCTACACCTTCCGGCTGATCTTCATCGCCTTCCACGGCGAGGCCAAGACCGAAGCTCATGCAGGCCATGGCATCTCGCACTGGCTGCCACTGTCGGTGCTGATCGTGCTGTCGACCTTCATCGGTGCCTGGATCACTCCACCACTGGCAGGCGTGCTGCCGCAAAGCGTCGGCCATGCCGGCGGCGATGCCAAGCACAGTCTGGAGATCGCTTCGGGGGCCATTGCCATTGCCGGTATCGTGCTCGCCGCGCTGCTGTTCCTGGGCAAACGCACTCTGGCTACCGCCATCGCCAACAGCCGTATCGGCCGTTTGCTCTCGGCCTGGTGGTTCGCCGCCTGGGGCTTCGACTGGATCTACGACAAACTGTTCGTCAAGCCATACCTGGCGATCAGTCACTTGCTGCGCAGTGATCCGTTCGACCGTCTCATTGGTGTGATCCCGCGTCTGGTCAAAGGCGGTCATGTTTCCATGAGCCGCACCGAGACTGGTCAGCTTCGTTGGTACGCTGCCTCGATCGCGTTTGGTGCCGTTCTGGTACTGGGCGGCATTCTGGTTGCGGTCTGACATGAACCTTGCGAATTTGCGAAAGGAATTGAGCCCGTCATGATTCTGCCTTGGCTAATCCTGATCCCCTTTATCGGCGGCCTGCTCTGCTGGCAGTTCGAGCGCGTCAGCGCGACAATGCCACGCTGGATCGCGCTGGCGACCATGTCCCTGCTGCTGGGCCTCGGCCTGTGGCTGTGGGCTGTCGGCAACTACACCCTGGCCCCTGCGCCGGGCGGTAATCCTGCCTGGGCCCTGGAATTCCAGGCCCAGTGGATCACCCGCTTCGGTATCAGCCTGCACCTGGCGCTCGATGGCCTGTCGCTGCTGATGATCATGCTCACCGGCCTGCTCGGTGTGCTGTCGGTGCTTTGTTCGTGGAAAGAGATCGACCGCAAGGTCGGCTTCTTCCACCTCAACCTGATGTGGATCCTCGGTGGCGTGGTCGGTGTGTTCCTGGCCATCGACCTGTTCCTGTTCTTCTTCTTCTGGGAAATGATGCTGGTGCCGATGTATTTCCTCATCGCACTCTGGGGTCACAGCTCCTCGGACGGCAAGAAGACCCGGATTTACGCCGCGACCAAGTTCTTCATCTTCACCCAGGCCAGCGGCCTGATCATGCTGGTGGCGATCCTTGGTCTGGTTCTGGTGCATTACAACCAGACCGGCACCCTGACCTTCGCCTATGCCGAGCTGCTCAAAACGCAACTGGCACCTGGCACCGAGTACATCCTGATGCTGGGCTTCTTCATCGCTTTCGCGGTGAAGCTGCCGGTGGTGCCGCTGCACTCGTGGCTGCCTGACGCTCACGCCCAGGCGCCGACCGCAGGTTCCGTGGACCTGGCCGGTATCCTGCTGAAAACTGCTGCATACGGCCTGTTGCGCTTTGCTCTGCCGCTGTTTCCGAATGCTTCGGCAGAGTTCGCGCCGATTGCCATGACCCTGGGTCTGGTCGGGATTTTCTACGGTGCCTTCCTGGCGTTCGCCCAGAGCGACATCAAGCGCCTGATCGCGTTCTCCAGCGTCTCGCACATGGGCTTCGTGCTGATCGGTATCTACTCGGGCAGCCAGCAAGCCCTGCAGGGCGTGGTGATCCAGATGATCGCCCACGGCCTGTCGGCAGCGGCACTGTTCATCCTCAGCGGCCAGTTGTACGAGCGTCTGCACACCCGTGACATGCGCCAGATGGGTGGCCTGTGGTCGCGCATTCCTTACCTGCCGGCAATCAGCCTGTTCTTCGCAGCCGCGTCGCTGGGCCTGCCCGGCACCGGTAACTTCGTCGGTGAGTTCCTGATCCTGCTGGGTGCCTTCGTCAGTTCGCCATGGGTCACTGCCATCGCCACCTCCGGTCTGGTGTTCGGTTCGGTCTATTCGCTGATCATGATCCACCGCGCCTACTTCGGCCCGTCGCAGTCCGATGCGGTCTACAAGGGCCTGGATGCACGGGAAATGATCATGGTGCTGGGTCTTGCCGTCCTGCTGATCGTGCTCGGGGTCTACCCGCAGCCGTTCCTGGACACTTCGGCGTCGACCATGCACGGCGTGCAGCAATGGCTAGGCACTGCCTTCACTCAACTCGCTTCGGCCCGGTAAGAGCGCTATGGACCTGACGATTCAACACTTTATTGCGCTAGGCCCTCTGCTGATCACCAGTATCACCCTTGTGGTGGTGATGCTGGCCATCGCATGGCGCCGCAATCACTCGCAAACCTTCCTGCTCAGCGTGGCCGGCCTGAACCTGGCCCTGCTGTCGGTTTACCCGGCCCTGAAGGTCGCGCCACTGGTGGTCACCCCACTGCTGCTGGTCGATCCGTTCGCCTGCTTCTACATGGCGCTGATCCTCGCTTCGACCCTGGCTTGCGTGACCATGGCTCATGCCTATCTGGGTGATGACAAGACCGGCTATCCAGGCAACCGCGAAGAACTGTACCTGCTGATTCTGCTGGCGGCAGCCGGCGGCATGGTGCTGGTCTGCGCGCAGAACCTGGCCGGCCTGTTCATCGGCCTGGAATTGCTCTCGGTACCGGTCTATGGCCTGGTAGCCTATGCGTTCTTCAACAAGCGTTCGCTGGAAGCCGGTATCAAGTACATGGTGCTGTCGGCAGCCGGCTCAGCGTTCCTGCTGTTCGGCATGGCACTGCTGTACGCCGAAGCCGGCAGCCTGAGCTTCGACGCGATCGGCAAGGCGCTGGAGGCCACCGGCCTGCCTAGCCCGATTGCCAGCATGGGTCTGGGCATGATGGTCATCGGCCTGGGCTTCAAGCTCTCGCTGGTGCCGTTCCACCTCTGGACGCCAGACGTTTATGAAGGTGCTCCGGCGCCGGTCGCGGCCTTCCTGGCCACTGCCAGCAAGGTGGCGGTGTTCGCGGTGCTGGTGCGGCTGTTCCAGATGTCGCCGGCGGCAAGCGGCGGTGTGGTGCTGGACGTGCTGGCGGTTGTGGCCGTGGCATCCATCCTGGTCGGCAACCTGCTGGCACTGGTGCAGAACAACCTCAAGCGGCTGCTGGGTTACTCCTCGATCGCCCACTTCGGTTACCTGATGATCGCGCTGGTGGCAAGCAAGGGCATGGCGGTAGAAGCCATCGGCGTGTACCTGACCACCTATGTGCTGACCTCGCTGGGCAGCTTCGGTGTGATCACCATGATGTCCTCGCCGTACAGCGGCCGTGACGCTGATGCCATGTTCGAGTACCGCGGCCTGTTCTGGCGTCGTCCATACCTGACCGCAGTGATGACCCTGATGATGCTGTCGCTGGCGGGTATTCCGCTCACTGCAGGCTTCATCGGCAAGTTCTACATCATCGCTGCCGGTGTCGAGTCGCACCTGTGGTGGCTGATCGGTACGCTGGTGCTGGGTAGCGCCATCGGCGTGTTCTACTACCTGCGGGTGATGGTCACCATGTACCTGGTCGACAACAAGCTGCCGCGTCATGACGCCGCCTTCAACTGGGCACAGCGTACCGGCGGTGTGATGCTGCTGGCCGTGGCGATCCTGACCTTCGTGCTGGGTGTGTACCCGCAGCCGTTGCTGGATCTGGTACTCAGTACCGGCCTGCAAGTACCGAGCTGATTCACTGCGCATAAAAAAACCCTGCCTCGGCAGGGTTTTTTATTGCCTGGGTTTTTTAACCCGGCAGGCGTACCGGGCGTTTATTGCTGCTGAACAGTGCCCAGGACGACATGAACAGGGCAGCGATCAACGGCCCGATGACAAAGCCATTGAGGCCAAATACCGACATGCCGCCCAGGGTGCTGATCAGGATCAGGTAGTCCGGCATCCGAGTGTCCTTGCCGACCAGTACCGGGCGCAGCACGTTATCTACCAGGCCGATCACAAACACGCCGAACAAGGCCAGTACCACACCTTGCCAGATCATCCCGCTGAGCAGGAAGTACACTGCCACCGGCGCCCAGACAATCCCTGCACCCACCGCCGGCAACAGCGACAGGAAGGCCATGATCACTGCCCAGAGCAACGCACTGGGAATATCGAGGAACCAGAAGATAAGGCCACCCAGCGCGCCCTGGGTGACCGCAACCACCAGGTTGCCCTTGACCGTGGCGCGCACCACGCGGGTGAACTTCAATTGCAGGCGGCGCTTGTGCTGGTCTGCCAATGGCGCTGCATTGCGCATCTTGCGGACCAGTTCCTGACCGTCACGCAGGAAAAAGAACAGCAGGTAAAGCATGATGAAGAAGCTGACCACAAAATCGAAAGTGCCCTGACCAAAACTGAACGCCTGGCCGGCCAGGTATTGGCTGCCTTGCATGGCCCCCTTGGAGATTTTGTCGCGCAAGCCGTTGAAATCGCCCATGCCCATCCGGTCCAGCAGACGCTGCCCTGAGGCCGGCAACAGTTCCTTGTACTCGGTCAGGTACTGCGCGACATCCAGCTTGCCGCTCTCGACATTCTTGTACAGCAGCGCGCCTTCCTGAACCAACATGGCGCTGATCACGATCACCGGCAAAATGGCGATGACCAGACAGATTCCCAAGGTCAGCAACGAGATACGGTTACGTGGCCAGCCCAGCTTGAGTTGCAGGCGACGCTGCATGGGGGAAAAGATAATGGCCAGGATCACCGCCCAGAATACCGCGCCATAGAACGGCAGCAGGATCCAGATAAAAGCGATGCTGACCAGCACCAACAGGAGCAGAAAGGTCTTGTAATGCAGGGAGGTTTCGTTCATGTCTCATCCGTGTCGTCAGGCTGGCTAGATGCCCGCTCAGAGCATTAGTCAGCCACGACACGCAGGAGTGCCCCGAAGCCTTCGGGCAATGGTTCAGACGCGAAATTGTGCCGCCAGCCCTCCCAGCCGCTGGCCGAGATCGGACAGGCTGCGTGAAGTGATCGCGCTCTGGCGGGTTTCCTCAGCAACGCTGTCCACTGCTACGGCGATCTGGTGCACGCTGCGGTTGATCTCTTCGGCCACGGCAGTCTGCTCCTCTGCGGCGCTGGCAATCTGCGCGTTCATCGCGTTGATGGTGGCGATCAGTTCACCAATGGTGACCAGCGAACGGCCGGCTTCGTTGGCCTGCACCGAGGTGCCCTCCCCCGCCTCACTGGAACGCCGCATGGCACTGACTGCCTCTTGAGTGCCAGACTGCAGACGGTCGATCATGCCCTGGATTTCCTGAGTGCTCTGCTGGGTTCGGCTAGCCAGCGCCCGAACCTCATCGGCAACCACGGCAAAGCCACGTCCCGCCTCGCCGGCCCGCGCCGCTTCGATGGCTGCGTTGAGCGCCAACAGGTTGGTCTGCTCGGCAATCGAACGAATCACCCCCAGAACGCTGACAATCGACCCGACGTCTTGCTGCAGGCTGTCGAGCGACACACCACTTTTGCGAATGTCTTCGACCAGCGAATGGATCTGCACAATGCTGCCGTCCACCACCCGCTTGGCAGTACGCCCCTGCTCGTCGGTCTGCTGCGCGGCGTTCGAGGCATTTTGCGCGCTGCTGGCTACCTCGTGGGCAGCTGCAGACATCTGGTTGATGGCAGTGGCCACCTGATCGGTTTCGTAGCGCTGGCGCTCCATGGCCTGCTCAGAGCGCTGAGCCTGGGAGGACACCTCAGCCACCAGCCCGGTGAGTTGCGAGGTCACTTCGGTCATTTGCCGCACCAACGAATGGATCTTGTCGACAAAGCGATTGAAAGAACCGGCAAGCTCGCCCAACTCGTCCTGACTGGTGACAGGCAGACGGCGGGTCAGGTCGCCTTCGCCGGCGGCAATATCGTCAAGGCTGGCTTTCATCAGGCGCAGTGGGCGCAGCAGCGTGCCTGTCACCAGCACGCCAATCACGCTGATGATGACCAGCACCACCAAAGTAATGCCGACAATGCTGTAGAGCATGTCCTGCAGGCGAGCATCGACATTCTTGCGCACCTGTTCGACCTGGGCCTCGATGCCATCAAGGTTGACCGCGCTGCCAACCACCAGGTCCCACTTGGGCAGGTATTCGGTGTAACCCACTTTAGGTACCGGTTCGCTCTTGCCCGGCAATGCCGAGGCGTAGCGCACGTAGTGAGTACCGTTTTTAGCCACCGCCACCAGTTCGCGGTTCAGGTAGATGCCGTTGGGGTCCTTGGTGTCCTTGAAGCTCTTGCCCAGACCATCGGTGCTGTTACTGCGAAAGATCCGGATAATCTCCGAATCATAGCCGAACAGATAACCGTCTTTGCCGTAGCTGACAGAGGCAAACTGCTTGATCGCAGCGGCGCGGGGCGCTTCATCGCCAGGCGCGGCAGCATCGTAAAGGGGTTTGATCGCACTGATGGCGACGGAGACGTGATCCTTGAGATTGCTTTTGGCTTCTTCAAGCAGACGTTCACGGGTCTCGTTGACCTCTATATCAGCCTGTTGGTGGAGGATATAGATCGTCGAGGCACTGACGACCAGGGCGAATAACAGAACCGGCGCAATCGCCAGTGACAGCACTTTGGCCTTGAGATTGGGTCGCATGATCTTTGCCTTATCGTTATTGTCGTTCTTGAAACAAGCGCTCTTGATCAGCTATCGACTGATAGCCAGGAAACTGATGCCCCTTTGGCAATTCATTTACGTTCTGGCAAATCGATACGGACGCGTAGCCCGTCTGCCGGGCTCACCAGCAGTTGCAATGTGCCACCCCATGTTTCCACGATATCACGAACAATGCCCAAGCCAAGCCCGTGGCCGCTAATCTGTTCATCCAGACGGGTTCCGCGGCTGAAAACCCCTTCACGGCGTGACTCAGGAATACCCGGACCGTCATCATCAATCAACAGGCATGTTCCTGCTGCGCTGACACTGATGCTCAGGCTCACCTCGCTGTCGGCCCATTTGCAGGCGTTGTCCAGCAAATTGCCGAGCAGTTCCAGCAGATCCTCGCGATCCCAGGGCAGCGTCAACCCGGGTGGGGTGTCGTTGACCAGTTGCAAGTGTTCGCCATGGATCATGTTCAGGGTGGAAAACAGCGCGGGAAGCTCCACATCACAATCAAAGCGTGCCCCCGGTAACGCATCTCCCGACAGGCGTGCACGATTAAGCTCACGTTCAAGACGCTGCTGAATCTGTTGCAGTTGTTCATGCAAGGTCTTGCGCAGCGCAGGCTGGGACTCCAGCGCCGGGCTGGACGCAATGCTGAGCAGCACCGCCAACGGAGTCTTGAGTGCATGGCCAAGATTGCCCAAGGCATTGCGCGAACGTTTGAGGCTGTCTTCAGTGTGGGCAAGCAGATGGTTGATCTGGTCGACCAAGGGCTCAAGCTCACGAGGCACCTGATCATCAAGTTGCGAACGCTGGCCCTGCTGCAACTGAAAGATCTGTTCACGTACGGTATTGAGAGGCCGCAGTGCCCTGCGCACAGTAACCCGCTGCAAGCCCAAAACCAGTAACAACGCCGCCAGCCCCAGCCCCATGCCAATCTGCTGCACGCGCTTGAAGGTCTGGCGTACTGGCGTGTAGTCCTGCGCGACGCTGATGGAGAACTGCTGGCCGAACTTGCGGTAATCGGCTGTCAGGACCAATAACGACTGGCCAGTCTCGCCCAGTTCGAGGTCGCTGTGCAGCCCTGTGCTCTGTGGCTTGGGCAGCTCGAAATCCCACAAGGATCGCGAGCGCCAGTGGCCATCGGCAAAATCGACGCGAAAGTAGTGACCCGAGAAAGGCCGATGGTAGGCGCCGGACAACCGCTGCTCGTCAAGTTGCAAGCCCACCGGGCCGCGCACGATAGCGACCAACAGGTTCTCACTCTCGTTGCGCAGTCCTGACTCCAGATAACGCTGCAGGCCCAGCTCGAACAACCACAGACTGGTCTGCGCCATGACCAGGCCGATCACCAGCATGATCGCGACCAGCCCCAGGCTCAGACGTCGCTGGATGGACCTCAACCGCCAGCCCCACCATACAGATAACCCTGACCGCGGCGGGTTTCGATCACTGAGCGGCCCAGCTTGCGGCGCAAGTGATTGACGTGAACCTCGATGACATTGGAATCACGCTCGCTCTCGCCGTCGTAGAGATGCTCGGCCAGATGACTCTTGGAAAGGATTTGTTCCGGGTGCAGCATGAAGTAGCGCAGCAAGCGGAACTCTGCGGAAGTCAGCTGGATATCGACGCCGTCGCGTGCCACCGATTGACGTCCCTCATCCAGGTGCAAGCCTGCCGACTCCAGTTTCGGCTGATTGGCCAGGCCCCGGGCGCGGCGCAGCAGGCCCTGAATGCGCAATTGCAGTTCTTCAGGATGAAAAGGCTTGGTCAGGTAATCGTCTGCACCGGCCTTGAGTCCCTCTATGCGCTCTGACCAGGAGCCGCGCGCGGTCAACACCAGCACCGGCGTCGCCAGACCGTTGCTGCGCCAGTGCGCCAGAACTTCCAGGCCGGGTATGCCCGGCAATCCCAAATCAAGCACGATGAGGTCATAGGGCTCGCTCAGCCCCTGATACTGCGCATCCCGGCCATCTGCCAACCAGTCAACCGCATAACCCTGGCGGGCCAGGGTCGCCATTAGCTCATCAGCCAGAGATACATGGTCTTCAACCAGCAACAGACGCATCAGTCATCTTCCTCGTCTTTGAGTAACCGACTGTCACGGGCATCGAACTTGAGTTCACGTACCACGCCTTCAGGAGTAACCAATTCAACCTCATAGACATACACATCGTTCTTTTCTTCGAGTTCGGCCTCAAGCAACCTGGCGCCGGGATACCGCGCCAAGGCCTGCCCGATGAACTGTTCGAGTGGCAGAATAACGCCACGCTGGCGCAGTTGCAGGGCTTCATCCTGGTCAAGGTCACGGGCCTGAACCAAGGTGCAGGTAAACAGCAGACCCAGTAATGCGATACGACGCTTAGCAGCAGTCATCAATTATCCTGATGGTTCTTGTAGATCTGCCCGGTTACCGCATCGAGTTCCAGATCCCATTCAATGCCCTTAGTATCGCGCAATTCCACCTGGTAAACATATTTGCCGTATTCACTTTCGAGCTCAGTATCGGTAATGCTCGAACCAGGATGAGCGGCCAGCGCAACGGCGTTGAGTTTCTCGAACGACTGGATAACACCGTTATCTCTGAGTCGCAGGGCTTCATCCGGACCCAGGTCCCTGGCCTGTGCCAGATTGGCCGTCAGGGCCCAGGCAAAGGCAGTTGTAAAGGTCAGCAAAGCTTTCATTGTTGGCTCCACGGTCAGCTAATGTTGATGCCGTCACCATACCTTCAGGAACTTAATTCAAACTGAATGACTCTGGCCACATGCCATTAGCTTTGCAATGGTACTGATCATGCCGTGTTGAGTGTATTGCTGTTACACTCGTGTGCTGTATCTCGTTTCAGAGTCAAGATTTTGGAAATTTTCAAGGAATTCACCTTTGAGTCCGCGCATCGCCTTCCCCACGTGCCGGAAGGCCACAAGTGCGGTCGCCTGCATGGCCACTCATTTCGCGTAGGTATCCATCTGTCCGGCCCGGTCGACCCCCATACCGGCTGGATCCGGGACTTCTCAGAGATCAAGGCGATATTCAAGCCGCTGTACGAGCGACTGGATCACAACTACCTCAATGACATTCCCGGCCTGGAGAACCCGACCAGCGAAAATCTGGCCAAGTGGATCTGGAATGAGTTGAAGCCGCTGTTACCTGAGCTGTCTGCCATTCGTATTCACGAGACCTGCACCAGCGGGTGTGAATACCGAGGCGACTGAAACAGAATTGACGTTGTTGACCGCCCTCTGAGGCGGTCTTTTTTTGCCCGGCAGGAGCGGCCGACTTTTCTTTCGCGCAAAGCAAAACCCCCGATCGCAGAGCGATCAGGGGTTCTGTGTTTGAATCTTGACGATGACCTACTCTCACATGGGGAAGCCCCACACTACCATCGGCGATGTATCGTTTCACTACTGAGTTCGGGATGGGATCAGGTGGTTCCAACACTCTATGGTCGTCAAGAAATTCGGTGGCCAGTGCGTTTTCACACGCTGGCAAATTCGGTTATGTGAACATTTTTCAGCGTTTGTTGATCAGCTTTCGGCTGTATCGTCTTCACACACCGCCACTGCTGTGCAGATGGCTTGGGTGTTATATGGTCAAGTCTCACGGGCAATTAGTATGGGTTAGCTCAACGCCTCACAGCGCTTACACACCCCACCTATCAACGTCGTAGTCTTCGACGGCCCTTCAGGGGATTCAAGATCCCAGTGAGATCTCATCTTGAGGCAAGTTTCCCGCTTAGATGCTTTCAGCGGTTATCTTTTCCGAACATAGCTACCCGGCAATGCCACTGGCGTGACAACCGGAACACCAGAGGTTCGTCCACTCCGGTCCTCTCGTACTAGGAGCAGCCCCTCTCAAATCTCAAACGTCCACGGCAGATAGGGACCGAACTGTCTCACGACGTTCTAAACCCAGCTCGCGTACCACTTTAAATGGCGAACAGCCATACCCTTGGGACCGGCTTCAGCCCCAGGATGTGATGAGCCGACATCGAGGTGCCAAACACCGCCGTCGATATGAACTCTTGGGCGGTATCAGCCTGTTATCCCCGGAGTACCTTTTATCCGTTGAGCGATGGCCCTTCCATACAGAACCACCGGATCACTAAGACCTACTTTCGTACCTGCTCGACGTGTGGGTCTCGCAGTCAAGCGCGCTTTTGCCTTTATACTCTACGACCGATTTCCGACCGGTCTGAGCGCACCTTCGTACTCCTCCGTTACTCTTTGGGAGGAGACCGCCCCAGTCAAACTACCCACCATACACTGTCCTCGATCCGGATAACGGACCTGAGTTAGAACCTCAAAGTTGCCAGGGTGGTATTTCAAGGATGGCTCCACGCAGACTGGCGTCCACGCTTCATAGCCTCCCACCTATCCTACACAAGCAAATTCAAAGTCCAGTGCAAAGCTATAGTAAAGGTTCACGGGGTCTTTCCGTCTAGCCGCGGATACACTGCATCTTCACAGCGATTTCAATTTCACTGAGTCTCGGGTGGAGACAGCGCCGCCATCGTTACGCCATTCGTGCAGGTCGGAACTTACCCGACAAGGAATTTCGCTACCTTAGGACCGTTATAGTTACGGCCGCCGTTTACCGGGGCTTCGATCAAGAGCTTCGCTTGCGCTAACCCCATCAATTAACCTTCCGGCACCGGGCAGGCGTCACACCCTATACGTCCACTTTCGTGTTTGCAGAGTGCTGTGTTTTTAATAAACAGTCGCAGCGGCCTGGTATCTTCGACCGGCATGGGCTTACGGAGCAAGTCCTTCACCCTCACCGGCGCACCTTCTCCCGAAGTTACGGTGCCATTTTGCCTAGTTCCTTCACCCGAGTTCTCTCAAGCGCCTTGGTATTCTCTACCTAACCACCTGTGTCGGTTTGGGGTACGGTTCCCGATTATCTGAAGCTTAGGAGCTTTTCCTGGAAGCATGGCATCAACCACTTCATGTTCTAAAGAACACTCGTCATCAGCTCTCGGCCTTGGGATCCCGGATTTGCCTAAGATCCCAGCCTACCACCTTAAACCTGGACAACCAACGCCAGGCTGGCCTAGCCTTCTCCGTCCCTCCATCGCAATAACCGGAAGTACAGGAATATTAACCTGTTTTCCATCGACTACGCTTTTCAGCCTCGCCTTAGGGACCGACTAACCCTGCGTCGATTAACGTTGCGCAGGAAACCTTGGTCTTTCGGCGTGGGAGTTTTTCACTCCCATTGTCGTTACTCATGTCAGCATTCGCACTTCTGATACCTCCAGCAAGCTTCTCAACTCACCTTCACAGGCTTACAGAACGCTCCTCTACCGCATCACCAAAAGGTGATACCCGTAGCTTCGGTGCATGGTTTGAGCCCCGTTACATCTTCCGCGCAGGCCGACTCGACTAGTGAGCTATTACGCTTTCTTTAAAGGGTGGCTGCTTCTAAGCCAACCTCCTAGCTGTCTAAGCCTTCCCACATCGTTTCCCACTTAACCATGACTTTGGGACCTTAGCTGACGGTCTGGGTTGTTTCCCTTTTCACGACGGACGTTAGCACCCGCCGTGTGTCTCCCATGCTCGGCACTTGTAGGTATTCGGAGTTTGCATCGGTTTGGTAAGTCGGGATGACCCCCTAGCCGAAACAGTGCTCTACCCCCTACAGTGATACATGAGGCGCTACCTAAATAGCTTTCGAGGAGAACCAGCTATCTCCGAGCTTGATTAGCCTTTCACTCCGATCCACAGGTCATCCGCTAACTTTTCAACGGTAGTCGGTTCGGTCCTCCAGTCAGTGTTACCTAACCTTCAACCTGCCCATGGATAGATCGCCCGGTTTCGGGTCTATACCCAGCGACTAAACGCCCTATTAAGACTCGCTTTCGCTACGCCTCCCCTATACGGTTAAGCTTGCCACTGAATATAAGTCGCTGACCCATTATACAAAAGGTACGCAGTCACCTAACAAGTAGGCTCCCACTGCTTGTACGCATACGGTTTCAGGTTCTATTTCACTCCGCTCTCCGCGGTTCTTTTCGCCTTTCCCTCACGGTACTGGTTCACTATCGGTCAGTCAGTAGTATTTAGCCTTGGAGGATGGTCCCCCCATATTCAGACAAGGTTTCTCGTGCCCCGTCCTACTCGATTTCATGACAAGGAGATTTTCGCGTACAGGGCTATCACCCACTATGGCCGCACTTTCCAGAGCGTTCCGCTAATCTCCAAGCCACTTAAGGGCTGGTCCCCGTTCGCTCGCCACTACTAAGGGAATCTCGGTTGATTTCTATTCCTCAGGGTACTTAGATGTTTCAGTTCCCCTGGTTCGCCTCTTGCACCTATGTATTCAGTGCAAGATACTCAGCTTGTGCTGAGTGGGTTCCCCCATTCAGAGATCTCCGGATCAAAGTCTGTTTGCCGACTCCCCGAAGCTTATCGCAGGCTACCACGTCTTTCATCGCCTCTGACTGCCAAGGCATCCACCGTATGCGCTTCTTCACTTGACCATATAACCCCAAGCTATCTGGTTATACTGTGAAGACGACATTCGCCGAAAGCTTGATTCAACAAACTTTCTTTGCCTTAGCCTGCACCCCACCAGTGAAAGTGGCGCACAGTCTAAAATGTTTCACATATCCGAATTTTTAAAGAACGATCTGGTAAAAACCAGAAATCAACATTCGCACCGCGAATATTCATTTCTATTTTCTAACCAAGGAAGCAGTTAATGGTGGAGCCAAGCGGGATCGAACCGCTGACCTCCTGCGTGCAAGGCAGGCGCTCTCCCAGCTGAGCTATGGCCCCAGGGAACTGGTAGGTCTGGGCAGATTTGAACTGCCGACCTCACCCTTATCAGGGGTGCGCTCTAACCAACTGAGCTACAGACCTAGATCTTGATGCCTACAACAATCAAGCCTGAAGCTTGCAGCTTAAAGCTTGGAGCTACTTCTATCGTCTTCTTCAATGAATCAAGCAATTCGTGTGGGAACTTACGACGCAGCTGGGTCGTCGATTAAGGAGGTGATCCAGCCGCAGGTTCCCCTACGGCTACCTTGTTACGACTTCACCCCAGTCA
The DNA here is from genome assembly GCF_000829415.1 of Pseudomonas sp. StFLB209. NCBI lineage: Bacteria > Pseudomonadati > Pseudomonadota > Gammaproteobacteria > Pseudomonadales > Pseudomonadaceae > Pseudomonas > Pseudomonas sp. StFLB209. The sequence goes on from NZ_AP014637.1 coordinate 6,153,165, forward strand.
TGAATCACACCGTGGTAACCGTCCTCCCGAAGGTTAGACTAGCTACTTCTGGTGCAACCCACTCCCATGGTGTGACGGGCGGTGTGTACAAGGCCCGGGAACGTATTCACCGCGACATTCTGATTCGCGATTACTAGCGATTCCGACTTCACGCAGTCGAGTTGCAGACTGCGATCCGGACTACGATCGGTTTTGTGAGATTAGCTCCACCTCGCGGCTTGGCAACCCTCTGTACCGACCATTGTAGCACGTGTGTAGCCCAGGCCGTAAGGGCCATGATGACTTGACGTCATCCCCACCTTCCTCCGGTTTGTCACCGGCAGTCTCCTTAGAGTGCCCACCATAACGTGCTGGTAACTAAGGACAAGGGTTGCGCTCGTTACGGGACTTAACCCAACATCTCACGACACGAGCTGACGACAGCCATGCAGCACCTGTCTCAATGTTCCCGAAGGCACCAATCCATCTCTGGAAAGTTCATTGGATGTCAAGGCCTGGTAAGGTTCTTCGCGTTGCTTCGAATTAAACCACATGCTCCACCGCTTGTGCGGGCCCCCGTCAATTCATTTGAGTTTTAACCTTGCGGCCGTACTCCCCAGGCGGTCAACTTAATGCGTTAGCTGCGCCACTAAAATCTCAAGGATTCCAACGGCTAGTTGACATCGTTTACGGCGTGGACTACCAGGGTATCTAATCCTGTTTGCTCCCCACGCTTTCGCACCTCAGTGTCAGTATGAGCCCAGGTGGTCGCCTTCGCCACTGGTGTTCCTTCCTATATCTACGCATTTCACCGCTACACAGGAAATTCCACCACCCTCTGCCCTACTCTAGCTTGCCAGTTTTGGATGCAGTTCCCAGGTTGAGCCCGGGGATTTCACATCCAACTTAACAAACCACCTACGCGCGCTTTACGCCCAGTAATTCCGATTAACGCTTGCACCCTCTGTATTACCGCGGCTGCTGGCACAGAGTTAGCCGGTGCTTATTCTGTCGGTAACGTCAAAATCGCCACGTATTAGGTAACGACCCTTCCTCCCAACTTAAAGTGCTTTACAATCCGAAGACCTTCTTCACACACGCGGCATGGCTGGATCAGGCTTTCGCCCATTGTCCAATATTCCCCACTGCTGCCTCCCGTAGGAGTCTGGACCGTGTCTCAGTTCCAGTGTGACTGATCATCCTCTCAGACCAGTTACGGATCGTCGCCTTGGTGAGCCTTTACCCCACCAACTAGCTAATCCGACCTAGGCTCATCTGATAGCGTGAGGTCCGAAGAGCCCCCACTTTCTCCCGTAGGACGTATGCGGTATTAGCGTCCGTTTCCGGACGTTATCCCCCACTATCAGGCAGATTCCTAGGCATTACTCACCCGTCCGCCGCTCTCAAGAGAAGCAAGCTTCTCTCTACCGCTCGACTTGCATGTGTTAGGCCTGCCGCCAGCGTTCAATCTGAGCCATGATCAAACTCTTCAGTTCAATACTGCTTGGGTTTTGAGAAAACCCTAAACTTGGCTCAGCAATCTCAAATGACTATGTGATTTCTCGCATGGTCACTTACGTTGCTGATAATCTGTTGACTCTCAGTCTGACAGCGCAAGCACCCACACGAATTGCTTGATTCAATTGTTAAAGAGCGGTTGGTTGAGCCTTTCGCTTCAACCGAGGCGCGCATTCTACGCTAACCTCTTGTTCTGTCAAGCGTTTATTTTAAGAAGTTTCAAACTCATTCAAAACTTCGAAACGCTAGAACTGAACAGCGTGCCGAGCATCTTTCGACTAACTCGTCAGCGGGAGGCGAATCTTACAGCATCCTAAGTTGCTGTCAACTGCCTTTTTCACCGCCGGAGCCAGGAGGCTCGCACCGCCTCCAACCCTTTCTGAACTGCTAACTCGTTGATTACCAAGAAGTTTTTCGTTCATTCCGCGTTGGAAGTGGTGCGCATTATAAGGACATCTGAAACCCCGTCAACCGTTAATTCTATTTTGTTTCAAAATTAAATAATTGCGCATTATATTGCGCACTTCTGCATTGTTACGCATCATGCTCATCAGTGATCCATCCTTATCCTGTTCGAGCCTGTCATGACCACTTCATCCCGTAGCCTCGCCCCCCTACTCTTCCCGCTGGGATTGCTGTTGATCGCGATGGCTTCGATCCAGACCGGCGCATCCCTGGCCAAGAGTCTTTTTCCTGCTGTAGGCGCACAAGGCACAACGACTCTGCGCCTGATATTCGCCGCCATCATCATGATCCTGGTGCTGCGCCCCTGGCGTGCGCGTCTTACCGCCCAGTCCATTCCGGCCATTATTCTTTATGGTGTGGCGCTGGGCGGCATGAACCTGCTCTTCTATATGTCGTTGCGCAGCGTACCGTTAGGCATTGCCGTGGCACTGGAACTTACCGGCCCGCTAACAGTGGCGCTGTTCGCTTCGCGCAAGCTGGTCGACTTTCTCTGGATAGGCCTGGCGATTCTTGGTTTGCTGCTGCTTATACCGGGTAGCGAGTCAGCCGCCAGCCTTGATCCATTCGGCGCCGCCTGCGCCCTGGGTGCCGGCGCCTGCTGGGCAGCTTATATCGTGTTCGGCCAGAAGGCCGGTGAGCATAACGGCGTGCAGACTGCCGCACTTGGGGTAATTGTGGCCGCGATGTTCGTTGCCCCGTTCGGGATCGCGCATGCCGGCTCTGCATTACTGGATATTTCACTACTGCCCGCGGCCATCGGGGTGGCCATCCTCTCCACAGCCCTTCCTTACAGTCTGGAGATGGTCGCCCTGACCCGCATGTCGGCGCGAACCTTTGGCACCCTGGCCAGTCTGGAGCCGGTATTTGCCGCACTTTCCGGCATGGTCTTTCTCCATGAGCAATTGTCACTGCTGCAATGGTTGGCCATCGGCGCCATTATCCTGGCTTCTATAGGCGTCACGCTGTCGACGGCCCCGGACCAGCCCAAACTGGTACCGGCTGACTGAGTGCCGAGCATGCAGGGCTAGTATTTATCTCGCACATGAGACATGTTTAGGCCATCTCTGGTACGGTTTATTCATATGGATGAACTGACTACGGTGAAAGCCATCGAATGTCCACGCCAGCTTCAATGCAGGCTCAACCAGGTGACCGGTTAAGGAGCGGGATGAAATACATCGTTATCGTACTGGCGCTCGTGGCCGTGGCAGGCTGCGCAGCCACCAGCGCACCGGTCAAGAAGACCAAACGCGGCATTCATATCAATTGCTCGGGCCTGTCGTCCTCTTGGGACAGGTGCTACGAACAAGCGACCAATGTCTGCGAGTCGACCGAGTACCGGGTCATCGCCAAGTCTGGCGATGCCGTCGAAGATCCAGGCGATTACCCCTTCGGCCTCAATCCCGCCGGCTACACCAGCCGCAGCATGATCATCATCTGCAAGAAACCCCGCCTTTAGTCTGACGGTGCCGCTGTCTCAGACAGCGGCAGTACGCGCCCTCAACCATGCCAGCCCAGCCCCCTGCAGCAAGGGGCTCAGCCGCTCGTTAACGTGAGCATGGTAGGCATTGAGCCAGCCTTTTTCTTCAGCGCTGAGCATACTCAGGTCCAGGCAACGGGTGTCGATCGGGCACAGGGTCAGGGTTTCAAAACGCAGGAACTCGCCAAACTCGCTTTGCCCCGCCGGCTGATTAATCACCAGATTCTCGATTCTCACGCCCCACCGCCCCGGCCGATAAGTACCAGGTTCAATGGAAGTAATCATGCCCGGTAGCATGGCGGTCTGCGGCGTCGCCGGTGCCTGGTAGGCGATCACTTGCGGCCCTTCATGAACGTTCAGGAAGTACCCGACCCCGTGCCCGGTTCCATGACCATAGTTCACCTCATCAGCCCAGATGGGCGCCCGCGCAATCGCGTCCAGCAAGGGTGACAGGATGCCTTTGGGGAAATGCGCCCGTGACAGGGCAATCACGCCCTTGAGTACTCGACTGCAGTCCTGCTTCTGCTCGGCACTCAGCCGACCGACAGGAACCATACGGGTAATGTCGGTGGTGCCACCCAGGTACTGACCACCCGAGTCGATCAGCAACAGGCCATCACCTTCGATCTGCGCAAACGCCGCCTCGCTAGCGCGGTAATGCGGCATGGCCCCATTGCCATTGAATCCGGCAATCGTGGCGAAGCTGGGGCAGATGTAACCAGGACGACGCTTACGGGCCAGACTCAGTTGCTCATCGATATCAAGCTCACTGACCGGCTCACGCCCCAGCGCCCCGTCCAGCCAGGCAAAGAATTCGCACAGTGCTGCGCCGTCCTGCTCCATGACTCGACGAATATGCCGTGTGTCCTCAGCGTTCTTCTGCGCCTTGAACTGGGTGGTCGGGTTCAGCGCTTCGACCAGACTGACTTGTGCATCCAGATAGTCGAGCAGACCGCAGGTCACCTTCGCAGGGTCCAAAAGCAACCGCGCATCGCCCGGCACTTCACGCAAGGCCGCACCAATCTGGGTGTACTCCAGTAACGACACACCGTCGCGCTCCAGGCTTTCGCGCACAAACTTGCTGACCTTGTCGCCTGCGACAAACAGCGTGACGCTGTTCGGTCCGATCAGCGCAAAACAGATGAACACCGGGTTATAGGAGACATCCGAACCCCTCAGGTTAAACAGCCAGGCGATGTCATCCAGGGTCGCAATGAAATGCCAGTCGGCATCGCGTTCGAGCATGCTCTTGCGCAACCGCTCGATCTTGTCGCGACGGCTCTCGCTGGCCTGGGGCGGCAAATGCTCATACACCGGGTTGGCCGGCAGCGCCGGGCGATCCCGCCACAGCTCGTTGAGCAGGTCCATATCGGTACGCAGGCGGGCACCACGCTCATAGAGCTTGCTGGCCAACGCCCGCGAAGAGGCCACCGCCAGCACCGTACCGTCGACTGCTACCACACTGTCGGCGACCGCCTGATCAGCCAGCCACTCCAACGGGCCTTGCTGGCCGGGCAACAGCTTGACCAGTTCGACGCCACTGCCAGCCAGCTCCTTTTCGGCCTGCTCCCAGTAGCGACTGTCGACCCACAACCCGGCGAAATCATGGGTGATAACCAGCGTGCCAACCGAACCGTTGAATCCGCAAAGCCATTGCCGGCCTTGCCAGTAGCCCGGCAGGTATTCAGAGAGATGCGGATCAGCCGACGGCACCAACCACGCGTCGATTCCTTCACGACTCATCAACGCCCGCGCGCTGGCCAGACGTTGCGCCGCCACTCCCTTGGCATGGGTTTGTGTACTCATTGCTACTCCTGCTGACCCGTTCGATTCAGGTCAGATAATGGAGCAGGTCTTAGAGGGTGTCTACAAAATGGCTGCGCTCGCCGATTCTGTAGCCTCCCGCTCAGGCATGGGCAACCGCCCAGAACGGCGCCGGCCGCAACGCATCGCGAATCAGCCCGGCAACCCGTTCGATATCCGCCGCCTGGGTGAAACGCCCCAAGCTCAGGCGGATGGTCTGTGCAGCGCGCTGCGCATCGTATCCCAGCGCCGACAAGACATGGGACGGAGCGCTGCTGGCCGAATTGCACGCCGAGGTCGAAGAAAACGCCAACGATTGCCCCAGTGCGGCGACATCCAGGTCCAGATGAGTAAAGGTCAAGCTCAAGGTATGCGGTATACGTTGCTCGCGGCTGCCGTTAATGACCAGCCCGGGAACGTCTGCCAGCAATTCGCACAAGCGCCGGTTCAACTGCCATGTGTCGGCAATCTCCTGTTCCAGATGTTCGCCAGCCAGAGCGAAAGCGCTGCCCATTCCGGCAATCTGGTGGGTCGCCAGAGTACCGGAGCGCAAGCCCTGCTCATGGCCGCCACCGTGAATCTGCGCCAGTACCCGCTGCTCGGCACGCGGTCCGACATACAGCGCGCCGATACCTTTGGGCCCGTAAATCTTGTGCGCTGAAAACGACATCAGATCGACCTCCAGTACGCTCAGATCAATCGCCAACTTGCCCGCCGCCTGAGCCGCATCGACGTGCAGCAAGGCGCCATGGGCGCGCACCCGGCGACCGGTCTCGGCGATGTCATTGACCGTGCCCAGTTCATTGTTGACCAGCATCAGCGAGACCAGCAGCGTGTCTTCACGCAGCGCGGCGCTGACCGCCTCGGGAGTGATCAGCCCGTCCGCGTCAGGGACCAGGTAAGTCACCTCAAAGCCCTGCCCCTGAAGGTAATGGGCAGTATCGAGAATGGCTTTGTGCTCAATCTGGCTGGTGATGATATGCCCGCCGGCGCGACCCTGGCGCTGACACCAGGCTTGCGCTGCGCCCTTGAGTGCCAGATTGTTGGATTCGGTGGCCCCGGAGGTCCAGATGATCTGGCCGGCGCTGGCGCCCACCAGTGTCGCGACCTGTTGGCGGGCCAGTTCGACCGTTTGCCGTGCTGCCTGCCCGAACCGGTGAGAACTGGAAGCCGGATTACCAAAGGTGCCTGATTGGCCCAGACACGAAACAATCACCTGAATGACCCGCTCGTCCACAGGCGTGGTGGCGGCATAATCGAAATACAGTGCGTTATCGCTCATGAACATCCCTCTAGAATGCACGATCTGGCTCGGCAGATCGTTTCCAGGGCCGGCTCACGTTACAGAGGTTGCGTGATACCCGACCCATCTAACCATGGGCTCATGATGCACCAGACCAAATAGAACTAAAAATTATTAATTTGAATTAATTAATAACCAAATCACATATAAAAATACTCATTATCCCGCCAACTTGATCAACAGACCGATTCAAGGCGTACCGCAAGACTGTCAAGTCATCAATAAAACCGGCAGTAAACCGGACAGTTAAAAGTCGACACAGGGGCGCCAAAAAAACAACACATGTTTTTTGACACCTTTAAAATCAATCGGTTACCTGAAAGTCATGTTTTTTATCAGAAACAAAACAGGATTTTGACGAAATAATTTGACAGATCCTCAGACGGCCCCAATATATAGGTCTGTCTGACCACACCTGGCTTGTATGCCAATGCCACAGAGCATTGCATTGATGTGGTCGTATTGACCCCTACATGGTTGTATTCCCGTATTCCGGTTGTTTCCAGGGTGCTATTGGCGCCACTGGATGTCTGTCAACTCGCATACCCCTTATTGAACTGCTGACTCTGTTCGGTGTGGCGGTAGCTTTGCCTGGAGTTTTTCCATTGCTCGGACATTTCTGAGCGATTGACAAGGACTGGTTACACCTATTCACGCCTCCCCCCGAAGCATTGAGCTTCGGGCGGTAGCGTGCCCAGACAAATGCTCGATGAACCAGGCCATGGCGCCAATGTATTTGGTTTTTCGCCTCCTCCTACCCAGAGGTGTGAACGAATGCCGTCTACTTTTGCAGCTGTTTCTGAACCGATCAGACAATTGGCCCGCAGCATTGATACTCAGGGCTACGCCTGTATCGAGAGTCTGTTGAGCCACGATGACCTGACACAACTGCGCGCCTTTACCGACCAGCAGGCCCAGCGGCATGCCGGGGAGTATTTCGCCTGTCATGGAGAACAGGCACTGGCAGGTTGTTCACTGCTGCAGATGTGCTCCAGCCCGACCCTGCAACAATTGCTCGCCGACCTTTACTGCCTGGCTGCCGGCCAGCAAAGCGTAGGCCAGAGCATCTTTCCGGTCTTGCGTTGCGTGCAAGGCAACCAAGGGCGTCGGGAGTCGAACTGCTTTCACTTCGATGCCAGCCTGGTCACGGTGCTCATCCCCATCTACATCCCGGATGAAGGCCAGCAGCGTGGCGACCTGATGATGTTTCCCAACCTGCGCAGCGCCTCGCGTTCGTTGCTGGTCAATGTGCTGCACAAGATGCTGCTGCAAAACGCCATAACCCGCAGCTTGCTGGCATGGGCAATCCGCCTGGGCTGGCTCAAGCCGCTGATCGTGCAATTGGTCCCCGGCAGCATTTACCTGTTCTGGGGCTACCGATCGCTGCATGCCAACCAGCCGTGCAGCCCCGGCGTTATCCGCGCCACCGCCATTTTGCACTTCGGCGACCCGCACCACGGCAGCCTCATTACCCGTCTGATCCGGCGCATTACCGAACGCCGGGCCATGCGGGTCAGCGCTCAGGCCCTCAGGCCTGACGCTTCTTCAGCCCGACAACACGGAGGTTCAGATGATTAACGTGACCAAGACGTACCTTGGCGACATCGACAAGTTCAAGCGCTACGTCGAAGGGATCTACAGCCGTGGCTGGCTGACCAATCACGGGCCACTGCTGATGGAACTGCAAGCCCGGCTGCGCGACTACCTGGGCGTGCGTCACGTGATCCTCACCAACAACGGCACCCTGGCCTTGCAAATCGCCTACCGCGCACTGAACCTGACCGGCAGTGCCGTCACCACCCCGTTCAGCTTCGTCGCCACCACCAGCTCATTACAGTGGGAAGGCATCCGCCCGTTATTCTCCGATATCGACCCACAGACCTGGAACCTCTCCCCGGCGCACATCGAACAAGCCATCGAAGCCGACACCAGCGCCATCGTTGCCACCCATGTGTTTGGCAACCCGTGTGACGTCGAGGCGATTGACAGCATTGCCCGCCGGCGCAACCTGAAAGTCATCTACGACGGTGCTCATGCCTTCGCGGTGCGCCACGCCGGGCAATCGGTGTACCGCTGGGGTGACATCAGCACCTTGAGTTTTCATGCCACCAAGCTGTTTCACACCATCGAAGGCGGCGCCATCGTCACTGACGATGACGAGGTGGCGCGGCGGGTCATGCTGCTGTGCAACTTCGGCATCGCCAATGTCGACCGCATCGAGGGCATCGGCATCAATGCCAAGCTCAACGAATTCTCCGCCGCCATGGGCCTGTGCATCCTCGACGATATCGACAACATCCTTGAAGCCCGTGCCGAAATCGCCTGGCGCTATAACAGCCGCTTGCGCGACTACATGGACCTGCAGAGCGCCCAGGCCGACAGCCAGTTGAACAACAGCTACTTCCCGGTGGCCCTGCGCGACGAGCAGCAACTGCTCAAGGCGCGTACGGCGCTCAACGCCAACGGCATCAATCCGCGCCGTTACTTCTACCCCAGCCTCGACACGCTGGAATATCTCCAGCCACAAGCCGGCCAACCCATCGCCCGCGCCCTGAGCGAGCGGGTGCTATGCCTGCCGATCTACCCAGGCCTGCACCCGCAAGAGCAGCAACAAGTGATCCAGACCCTGCTCGAAACCTGCAGTCCAGAGGCTGCCGGCTCCGCCGTGGCCCAGGTCGGGTGACAGCCATGTCGGTCATGCGCAATACGCTGTTCAACTATGCCGGGCAAGCCTACGTGCTGCTGGTCGGCATTGCTGTAATGCCGTTCTACCTGGCGCATCTGGGGGCAGAGGCCTATGGCCTGATCGGCTTCTTCACGGTGTTGCAAGCCTGGTTGCAATTGCTCGACGCCGGCCTGTCACCGAGCCTGGTACGCGCCGTTACCCAACAACCGGCAGACGCAGCCGGTCGCCAGGCAAGCGGGCGGCTGCTGCGCTCGTTCGAGCTGCTGTTCGTGCCGCTGACCGTCGCTTGCGCGCTGGCCGTGCACCTGGCCAGTGCGTGGCTGGCCAGCCAATGGCTGAACGCACAAGTGCTCTCGGCGCAGACTGTCAGCGATTGCATTAGCCTGATGGGCGTGATTATCGCGCTGCGCCTGTACGCGACCCTGTATCGCAGCGGGCTACAGGGCCTGGAACAGCACGCCTGGCTGAACGCCGCCAATGTGCTGGTCGCGACCCTGCGTTATTTCGGTGCCCTGCTGCTGGTCAGCCTGTGGTCGCAAGAGGTACGCGATTTTTTCCTGTTCCAGGTACTGGTCAGCCTGCTGGAAAGCTTGCTGTTCGCGGTGCGAGCCTGGCGGCAAATGCCTGCCGGCCTGGCTGGTTTCGATGCCGCGCTGGTCAGGCCGCTCATGCCGTTCGCCGCCAGCCTGTCGTTCACCGCGATCCTGTGGATCGTGCTGACCCAACTGGACAAGGTGTTGTTGGCCGAGCGCCTGCCGCTCGATGAATACGGCTACTTCGCGCTGATCGCACTGATCGCCACCGGCCTGCTGACCCTGACCAACCCGCTGGTGCAGACCCTGCTGCCGCGCCTGGCACGGTTGATGGCCGAGAACCGCGAAGCGGACATGCACCGGCTGTTTCTTGATGCCCACCGGTTTGTCTGCACCCTGCTGTTTCCTCTGGCAGGGATCATCGCCCTGCATGGCCAGGCGCTGATCTATGCCTGGACCGGCGACCTGCAGGCCGCCCGCTGGAGCCAGCCGGTGCTGGGCTGGTACGTGCTGGGCAGCGCGATCATGGCCATCAGCGGCTTTCAGTTTTACCTGCAATACGCCTACGGGCAGATCCGCCTGCACGTCACCTACAGCCTGGTTTGCGCCGTCATCAGCGTGCCGCTGACGGTCTGGGCCATCCATGAACTGGGCGTGCTCGGTGCAGCGCTGAGCTGGGCCGGCCTGCGTCTGGTGTCACTGGCGATCTGGCCGCTGATCGTCCACCGCCGCCTGGCGCCTGCCCTGCATGGGCCGTGGCTGCGCGACCTGCTGCGGATCAGCCTGATGACCTTGCTCGGCCTGACGCTGAGTGCGCCGCTGTTCAAACTGATTGCCGGCCCTGATCGTTTCAGCGTGGTCCTTGCGCTGGCGCTCTGCGGTTTGCTGACCCTGTTGCCGGTGACCCTCAGTCATCGCCCGCTGCTGCACAAGATCTATCTAACGTTGAGCAAACCGAGTACCTGAGCCATGGATGCCATTGCCCGTCATACGCGCCACGAATCGTCCCAGCCACCGTTGTTGAGCATTGTCTGCCCGACCTATAACCAGGAAGCGTTCATCGCCCAGACCCTGGATGGATTTCTGGCGCAGCAGACCGATTTCAACTTCGAGATCCTCATCAACGACGATGCCTCGACTGACAACACCGCGCGGATCATCGCGCAATACGCCGAGCGCTATGCGCACATCATCCGGCCGTTTTATCAGAGCGAAAATCAGTTTCGGCTCGGCAAGCCCTGTGTGCCCGAATTGTTTGTCAAAGCGCGGGGCCGCTATATCGCGTTCTGTGAAGGTGATGACTACTGGACCGACCCGCGCAAACTGCAGTTGCAGGTGGATTTTCTGGAGCGCCACCCCGACTACGTGATCACCTACCACGACGCGATTGCCTTCGATGACAAGGGCCAGTACGGCGTGCAACTGCAAGGTAAATTGCGCGGCGATGCCACTGCGCTGGAGCTGCAAAAGGCCCGGCCCATATCGACCCTGACCACCTGTTTTCGCAATGTGCTGAGCAGCATGCCGCCAGAGTTGCAGATGCGCGTCGCACCGCTCAACGACCTGTGCTGGTGGTCGCTGCTCGGCGCCTATGGCAAAGGCAAGTTCATGGCGCAAATCAAACCGGCGGCCTACCGCCTGCACCCTGGCGGGATCTTTTCGATGCGTAGCGACAAGCGCAAGTTGCACATGAGCCTGCAGACCAGCTCAAGCCTGGCCAACTACTACCACCGCCTCGGCAACCAGGCGCTGTATGAGCACTTCCTGATCCAGAGTGTCTGCCTGTCGCTGTCTGCCTTGTCGCCGCGCCACAAGGTCCAGGCCCTGCTGCGGGTGGCACGCAACTTCGTTGTCAACCTTGGCCGGCGCCTGCGTCCACAACCGGCCAAAGCCCATGTTCAGTGAACTGCTGGTGGTCTGCGTCGGCAACATCTGCCGCAGCCCCATGGCCGAGGCCATTCTGCGTGACCGGCTGGCAGACCGGCCGATCTCGATCCGCTCGGCCGGCCTGCACGCGCTGACCGGCGCACCGATCGATGGCCTGGCCAGGGAAGTACTGGACCTTCACGGCCTTGAGTTGCCCGGCCATCGCTCGCAGCAGGTGGACCGGCAAATGTTGCGCCGTGCCGACCTGATCCTGTCGATGGAGCAACCGCACCTGGCCAGTCTGTTTCGTCTGGCCCCGGAGGTGCGCGGCAAGACCTTCCTGATCGGCCAGTGGCAGCACGCGGCAGAAATCGTCGACCCCTATAAGCGCCCCAGAGCGGCGTTCGAACAGACCTACACGCATCTGTCGCGCTGCGTCGATGACTGGCTTCCTTATATTCAGTCAGGAGATCCGAACCAATGACTGTCATGAACCGCTCCACCCTGGACCACTACCAGGACACCCGGATCGACCTGACCACCCTGTTACACCTGTTGCTCGACCACAAGCGCCTGATTTTCTGGCTGACCGGCATGTTCTTGGTGCTCGGCGTACTGTACGTGGTGCTCGCCACACCGGTGTACCAGGCCTCGGCGATGATCCAGATCGAACCGCGCAAGGTTGGTATCGAAGGCGTGCCGGAGGTCAGCAACAAACCGATGTCGGCCTCCCAGGCCACCACCGAGATCGAGCTGATCAAATCCCGCGCGCTGCTGGTCAAGGTGGTCGATGACCTGCGCCTGAACATCGAGGCAACCCCCGACCACGTGCCGGTCATCGGCGCCTGGCTGGCGCGTAATTTCCAGCCCCAGTACCAAGGGCAACTGGCCGAACCGCTGTTTGGCCTCGATAGCTATGCATGGGGCGGGGAGAAGCTCGATATTTTCCAGCTCACAGTGCCCGAGGCGTTGCTGGGTGAGGCATTGAAACTGGTGGCCGGCAAAACCGGTGAGTACAGCCTGTATGACGCCGACGGCAATCTGCTGCTCAATGGCGCGGTACGACGCACCAGCCTGGGCCATGGTGTGATCATGCAGGTCGCCGAACTCAACGCCCGTCCCGGCACCGAGTTCAGCGTGTCGCGTCAGCGCACCCTGAGCAGCGCGCTGCTCTGGCAGGATCGCCTGAAGATCATCGAGGCCGGCAAGGACTCGGGCATCATCTACCTCTCTCTGCAGGACCCGGACGCCGAGAAAGCCAACCGCATTCTCAACGAGGTCAGCCGCCTGTATGTGCGCCAGAATGTCGAGCGCAGTTCGGCCGAAGCCGCGCAGCGGCTGGAGTTTCTTCGCTCGCAATTGCCGATGGTGCGCAAGCAACTCGAAGAAGCCGAGACCGCTCTGCAGAAATTCCAGACCAGCGCCCGCTCGGTGGACCTGTCCATTGAAACCAAAGGCGTGCTCGATCAGGTCGTGGAGATGGACAACCGGCTCTCGGAGCTCAAGCTCAAACGCGTCGAGCTGGAGCGTCTTTACACCCGCGAGCACCCCACCTACCGCAGCTTGATGAGCCAGATCGGCCAACTGGAAGGCCAGAAGCAGATCCTGCTGAAAAAGATCGACAGCCTGCCCCAGTCACAGCAAGAACTGTTGCGCCTGACCCGCGACATGCAGGTCATCAGTCAGACCTACACCCTGATGCTCAACAAGAGCCAGGAACAGGACATCCTGCGCGCCGGCAGCATCGGCAACGTACGCATCATCGACAATGCCGACACCAACATCGAGAAACCCGTCAAGCCAATGAAGAAACTGCTGGTGCTGGTCGCCACCCTATGTGGCGCCCTGCTGGCGGTGATCATCATTTTTATCCGCCAGGCGTTCTATCGCGGCATCGAAAACCCCGACCTGATCGAAAACCTCGGCATGCCGGTGTACGCCTCGCTGCCGTTCTCGCGCCAGCAAGAGCGTCTGGATAAAACCGCCAACGCGGCGGGCTTGCCCCGCGAGTCGCGCCTGCTCAGCACCCGCGCCCCGGAAGAACTGGCCCTGGAATCCTTGCGCAGCCTGCGCACCAGCCTGCATTTTGCGATGCTCGAAGCGCGCAACAATGTGCTGATGATCACCAGCCCCCTGCCCGGCGCCGGCAAGTCGTTCGTCTCCGCCAACCTGGCGGTGATCATTGCCCAGACCGGCAAGCGGGTCCTGCTGATCGACGCCGACATGCGCAGGGGCTACCTGCACAAGGTACTGGGCCTGCAACCGCGCCACGGGTTGTCTGACACCCTGGCAGCAAGGCTCAAGTACACCGAGGTCATTCATCACACCGAAGTCCGTCACCTGGACTTCATTTCCTGTGGCTTCGCGGCGCCCAACCCGTCGGAATTGCTGATGCACGACAACTTCAACCGGATGCTCGGCGAGCTATCGCCGCAGTACGACCTGATCATCATCGACACCCCGCCGATCCTCGCCGTGACCGACGGCACCCTGGTCGGCCGCCAGGCCGGCACTTGCCTGCTGGTGGCACGTTTCGGCCTGACCACCACCCGCGAACTGGAAGCCTGCAAACGCCGCCTCAACCAGAACGGCATCGTCATCAAGGGCGCGATTTTCAACGCAGTGGTGCGCAAGGCCTCCACCGCCGAATACGACTGCACGACCTACGGCTACAGCTACCACCCGGTTCAAAAATAAACCGGCCTGCGACGAACAAGGAGCTTTACCATGACCAGGACCATCGCAATGATGCAGCCGTACCTGTTTCCCTATCTGGGCTATTTCCAGCTCATCGCCACCGCCGATGTATTCGTACTGGGCGATGACCTGCAATACATCCGCGCCGGCTGGGTCAACCGTAACCGTATCCTCTGCGAAGGCCAGCCACGGCTGATGACTTTTGCAGTCAAAAAGGACCGCTTCGAGCTGCCCATCATGCAGCGCCAACTGGCCGACAGTTTTTTCGAGAACGACGCGCCGCGGCTGGTCAACCTGCTCGTTCACAGCTACCGCAAGGCACCTTACTTCAGTGAGGTCATGCCGCTGCTGGAGCGGCTGATCCGATTCCCCCAACACAATCTGGCCCTGTATGCAGAAAACGCCCTGCGTGAAATCTGCGCTTACCTACAGATCAGCACGCCGATCCTGCGCGGCTCAAACCTCACCCTTAGCGCCTGCACGGACAAGCAGGAGCGGGTCATCAACATCGCCCACACCTTTTCGGCAGGCACCTTCCTCAATCCGATTGGCGGCCTTGAGCTGTACGACCGTGAGCGCTTCGCCCGCAACGGCCTGCAACTGCGCTTCTTCACCATGAACCCGATCAGCTATGCACAGCTCAAGCATGAGTTCGTGCCCAACCTGTCGATCATCGATGTGCTGATGTTCAACAGCGTCGAGCAGGTGCAGGCGCTGCTCGGCAACTTCAGTGTGAGTGAGGGCGGTGCTGCCAACGACCCGTGCATGGACGCCGATATCGTGCCGTTCAGCTCACAGCTTGCCGGGGAGTGATTGCATGACGACTCTCGCCGTCCCCGCCCGCTGGTACCTGATCCAGACCCGCCCACGCCAGGAAGCCCGTGCCCTGGAGCATCTGCAGCGCCAGCAGTTCGAGTGCTATCAGCCGCTGACCAATAACACGGCCCGCCCCGAAACCCTGTTTCCCGGCTATCTGTTCATCCGCATGGACCAGATGCAGGACAACTGGTACCCGATTCGCTCCACCCGTGGCGTGTCGCGAATCGTGACGTTCGGTAGCCAGCCGACCCCGGTAAGCGATGAACTGATCGAACAGATCCGCCAGCGCCTGGCCGGTCAGACACCGCACTCAAGCTTCAACCAAGGTGACCCGGTGCTGATCCGCAGCCGCAGCTTCTGTGACGTGGAAGCCATTTTTCTGGCCTTCGACGGCACCGAACGGGCCGTGATCCTGCTTAACCTGATGCAGCGCCAGCACCGGGTCGTCCTGCCGCTCAACGAGTTGGCGCGTGTACCGGCCTGAAGCCTGCGGATTTGTCGGCTGGATTGCTTCTCTGTAGGAGCGACCTTGGTCGCGAATGCTATTGGCCAGGCGCCACAAATGTCGTGACTGCAATTGCCTCTTCGCGAGCAAGTTCGCTCCTACAGGCAAATCACCACCCTCGCCTTTACAACGGAATGTCCCATGTCCAAGCAGACCACGCTGGTGACCCTGACCTACGGGGATCGCTACAGCTATTTGCATACGCTGATCAGCCGCTCGCTGGCAAACCCCTTGATCGAGCGGGTCATTGTGGTCAGTAACGCCTCGACGGCGCCGCTGCACAAATTGACCGAACAGTGGCCCGAGCAGGTTCGGGTGATCCACCTTGAGCACAACACCGGCTCGGCCAACGGCTATGCCATAGGGATTCAGGCCGCGCTGCAGGCCGGTGGCGAGTACCTGTGGTTGATGGACGACGACAATGCGCCGACGCCCAATGCCGTAGAAGTGCTGCATGACCGGCTACAACGCCTGATCCAGGCGCACGACGCCGACAACACCGCAGTGCTCGGCTTTCGCCCTACCCATCAGGCCGACATTGCCACCGGCGTGCCGCAGCGTTTTGCCCTGCAGAAGCGCTCAAGCTTTCTGGGTTTTCATATCGCTCAGGTGCCGTACAAACTCTGGCGGCGCTTGCCGTGGGGACGACCACGGCTCAGTGCTGGCCTGCCTTCGCTGGTGCAACTGCCGTTTGCCACGTACGGCGGTCTGCTGGCCCATCACAGCCTGTACCGCAAGATCGGTCTGCCGCTCGATGCCTTGAAGCTGTACGCCGACGACAACGAATACACCTGGCGCATCACCGCCAATGGCGGACGCTTGTTTCTGGTGCCCGAAGCGCTGCTCGACGACCTGGAGCATTCCTGGAACATCAAGCAACGCACCAGCAATGTCTACGAGAGTTACCTGCTCGGCGATTCCGACCTGCGCGCCTACTACGGTGCACGTAATCAGGCCTGGTTTGACAAGAACATCTGGGTCAGTTCGCCGTTGCTCTACCAGCTCAATCGCTGGTTGTTCCTGCGCCTGCTGCGGGTCTTCGCCCGCCGCTGCGATGCCGGCCCGCGTCTGAAACTGCTCGAACAGGCGATTGCCGATGGCGAGTCGGGGCTGTTGGGCCTGAACCGGTCCTATCCGCTATGAAGCTTCTGTTTCTCAGCAGCCTGTATGCCCCGGACATTGGCGGCGGTGCAGAAATCATCCTGCAACGCACTGTCGAAGGGTTGCAGGCGCGCGGCCATAACGTACGGGTGCTGGTCACGGGTGCCAAAGCCGGCCTGTATCAGGAAGAGGTCAATCAGGTCAGGGTCTACCGCGCCGGCCTGCGCAATTTCTACTGGCACTTCACTCAGCGCCGTCCAGGTCGGCTGGCACGCCTTGGCTGGCACCTGCGTGACCGCTACAACAGCGGCATGCGCGAGCACCTCAAGCGGGTCATCAAGCTCGAACAACCCGACCTGGTGGTCTGCCATAACCTCACCGGCTGGTCGGTCTCGGCCTGGGATGAAATCAGCCATAACAACCTGCCCATCGTTCAGGTGTTACATGACCTGTACCTGCTGTGCCCGAGCAGCACCATGTTCAAGCAAGGCCGTGACTGCCAGCAGCGCTGTGGAATGTGCGTGCAGTTTCGCAAGGGGCACGCCGAACGCTCGACGCAGGTCGACAGCGTGGTCGCGGTCAGCCGCTTCATGCTCGACCGGCTGCGTAACCATGGCTACTTCAAGGGCGCGAGCTGTCAGGTGATCTATAACGCCAGCCCGTTTCCAGCGCCCTTGCCGGCCTGGTCGCCGAGCCGCAGTGCGCAAGCACCGCTGCGCTTCGGTTATCTGGGCACGCTGTCAGAGCCCAAGGGCGTGGGCTGGCTGATCGAGCAGTTCAAGCGCCTGCCGTTCGACGCCACGCTCGATATCGCCGGGCGCGGCCAAGTGGCCGATGAACAGCGCTTCAAGGCCATGGCCGGCAATAGCGAGAGGATCCGTTTTGTCGGCTATCAGCAACCGGAACGGTTCTACGCCGGAATCGATGTGGCGGTGGTGCCTTCGACCTGGAGCGAGCCATTCGGCATGGTCGCCGTAGAAGCCTGCGCTCATTCGCGGCCGGTGATCGCCAGTCGTATGGGCGGCCTGACGGAGATCATCCAGGACCAGCTCAATGGCCTGCTGTGCAGCCCGGACGACCCCGACTCACTGGGCCTGGCGATGCTCAAACTGCACCAGCAACCGCAACTACTGGCCCGCCTCAGCGCTCAGGCGCGCAGCAGCGTTGCCGCGCTACTCGACCTGGAGTTGATGCTCGACAGCTACGAACGCCTGTTCATCCAGACCCTGCAAGGGCGCATGGCCCTGCCCCAGCCACATCCGATCTGACGCCCGCGACACAACCCGTCAAGGCTCTGACATTCATCCGCTTCATCACTTTGCAGGCCCCTGCGATGATCGTTATCAATGCCCGTTTTCTGACTCAGGACACCTGCGGTGTGCAACGCTACGCCGAGCAGATCTGCCTGGCGCTGCGCCAACTGCGCGACGATCTGGTCTTCGTCGCCCCGCACGGTATCAAAAACCACGCCAGCGCCCAGGCCTTGCAGGTACAGTGCATCGGCCGCCACCAAGGCCATTTGTGGGAACAGCTTGACCTGCCGCTGTACCTGCGGCGCAACGGCAATCCGCTGCTGCTGTCACTGAGCAACAGCAACCCGATGTTCTACCGCAATCAGGTTGCCACCCACCACGACATCACCTACGTTCGCCATCCGCAAAGCTATAGCTGGCGCTATCGCGCAGCCTACCGGACGATCATGCCGATCCTGCTGTCGCGGGTCCGCGCACTGGTCACCAACAGCGAGTTCTCCAAAAGTGAAATAGCCGGATTTTACCGGCTGCCCAAAGAGCGCATCCTGATTCTGTCAGCCGCCGTCAGCGAGCAGTTCATGCCCGCCGCCAGCCAACCGGAACAGCCTTACCTGCTGGCGGTCTCCTCACCCAATCTGCACAAGAACTTCAGGCGCATGATCCAGGCGTTCCTGAGCCTGCGCGGCCAGCCAGACCTGCAACTGCACATCGTCGGCAGCGCCAACAGCCTGTTCGCTGACCCGGACCTGCAACAACTGGCCTGCCGCGACCCACGCATCCGTTTTCTCGGCCGCCTCGAAGATGCCGAGCTGATCGCCCAGTACCAGGGTGCCACGGCATTCGTGTTTCCTTCACTGTACGAAGGTTTCGGCATCCCGCCACTTGAGGCCCAGGCCTGTGGCTGCCCGGTGCTGGCGTCCAGCGCCGCGTCGATTCCGGAAGTGCTGCGCGACAGCGCGCTGTACTTCGACCCGCTGGATGTCCAGCAGATGGCCGCCGCCATGCAGCGGCTGCTCAATGAGGCGGATCTGCGCCAGTTCCTGCGCCGCAAGGGCCTGGCCAACGTTGCGCGCTTCAGTTGGCGCCACTCAGCGCTGCGGCTGTCGCAACGGCTCGACCAGCTCCCCGAACCTGGCGTGCAACGCAGCAGCCTGCCGCGCACCTGACCCCAAGCCCTGAGATCCGGCTGCACGCTGTTCGCATCGCCGCTCACTCGCCACCGCTCAAGGAAGACCCATGAAAATCGCAATCGTCCACGACTGGCTGGTGACCTACGCCGGCGCCGAACGCGTATTGGCCTCGCTGCTCAAGGTCTGGCCGCAAGCCGATCTGTTTGCCGTGATCGACTTCCTCAGCGACCGTGACCGTGCCCAACTGGGCGGCAAAGTCGCCACCACCAGCTTCATCCAGAAACTGCCCGGTGCACGCAAGCACTACCAGCGCTATCTGCCGCTGATGCCGATGGCCATCGAGCAACTGGACCTGTCTGGCTACGATCTGGTGATCAGCAGCAGCCATGCGGTCGCCAAAGGGGTGTTGACTGGCCCGGATCAGTTGCACGTCAGCTATGTGCATTCACCGATTCGTTATGCCTGGGACCTGCAACATCAATACCTGCGTGAGTCAGGCCTCGACAAGGGGTTCAAGGGCACTCTGGCGCGGATGGTCCTGCACTACATCCGCATGTGGGACCAGCGCAGCGCTGCCGGGGTCGATGAGTTCATTGCCAACTCGGCGTTCATCGGCGCGCGCATCGACAAAGCCTATCGGCGCTCGTCCACTGTGATTTATCCGCCCGTGGACACTCTGCACTACACCCCGCTGGGGCTGCGCGATGACTACTATTTCACCGCCTCGCGCATGGTGCCTTACAAGCGCCTGCCGATGATCGTCGAGGCATTCGCCAACATGCCGGACAAACGTCTGGTGGTGGTCGGCGACGGTCCGGAAATGCCGCGCTGCCAGGCCATCAACGCCCCCAACGTCACGCTGCTCGGCTACCAGCCGGCGGCGGTAATGCTGGAGCACATGCGCGCCGCCAAAGCCTTTGTGTTTGCCGCCGAAGAAGACTTCGGCATCAGCCCGGTCGAGGCCCAGGCCTGCGGCACCCCGGTGATCGCCTACGGCAAGGGCGGGGTGCTGGAAACCGTGCTGGGGCTGGACCATCCAACCCCGACCGGGGTGCTGTATGACCGCCAGGACGCCGCGTCATTAATAGCCGCCGTTGGCCATTTCGAAAGCACTCAGGGGCGGATCAGCGCCAGCGCCTGCCGCTTCAATGCCGAGCGTTTTTCCACGGAACGCTTTGAACAGCAGATCAAGGCCCTGGTTGACGCCCGCCTGGCCAGTGCCCGGCAACAGCGCCCCAACCTGCTGGACTGGCGCGCAGCTTCGCCTGACAGCGAGCTGGCCGCCCGCGTCGTACCGATCAAATCGGTCTGAGGGTGAACCATGGACACTCCGCTTCGCGGCATCTTACATGCCCATCAATCGCTGCTGTCAGTCGCCCACCGCCTGCTGGATCTGCTGGTCATCGTGCTGATCGGCTATTGGCAACACCAGCAGCAAGCGTTGTTTGGGCCTACCGAAAGCTGGCTGCAGATTCTTATGGCGGTGCTGGGCTTTCACTGGCTCAGCGAATTTCACCAGTTGTACGGATCCTGGCGTGGCGAGCGTATTTTCGGCGAACTGGCCAAGGTCTTCACCTGGTGGTCACTGAGCTTTGTCAGCTTGCTCTCGATGGATTACCTGTTGCTCGACGGCCAGGCATTGCCAACGCCCCAACAGATGACCTGGTTCGCCCTGGTGCTGGCGACCCTGTGCGGTTATCGGGTGCTGATTCGTCAAGTGCTGCACGCCTTGCGCCGACACGGTTTCAATACCCGCCGGGTGGCCATCGTCGGCACCGGCCAGGTCGGTGCCAGCCTGGCCCGCTCGATTGCCGATGCGCCGTGGATGGGCCTGAAACTGCTGGGCTTCTATGACAGCCACCCGCAGCAGATGGACCTCGACAGCAAGGGTTCGCGGCTGCTGGTGCTGGGTGACCTTGAGCAATTGATCATTGATGCCCGTCAGGGCCGCATCGACAAGGTCTACATCACCCAGGCCGAACCCCACCTGCGCGAGCTGATTACCGGGCTGTCCGACACCACCGTCTCGGTGTACCTGATCCCGGATGTGTTCACGTTCGAGCTGTTGCATGCGCGCAGCGAGAGCATCAACGGCCTGCCCACCATCAGCATTTTCGACTCGCCCATGGAGGGAGCGCTGGGCCTGGTCAAACGTGCCGAAGACGTGATCCTGGCCAGCCTGATCCTGCTGCTGATCGCGCTGCCGCTGCTGGTCATCGCCGCTGCGATCAAGCTCACCTCCAAAGGCCCGGTGCTGTTTCGCCAGCGCCGCTACGGGCTGGACGGCCGGCCGATCATGGTCTGGAAATTTCGCAGCATGACCGTCCAGGAAAACGGCGACGAGGTCCGCCAGGCAACCCGCAATGACGCCCGTGTCACGCCGCTGGGCGGCTTTCTGCGGCGCACTTCGCTGGATGAACTGCCGCAGTTTTTCAACGTCCTGCGCGGTGACATGTCCATCGTCGGGCCGCGCCCCCACGCCGTGGCGCACAACGAGCAATACCGCAAGCAGGTCAGCCGTTACATGTTGCGCCACAAGGTCAAGCCGGGGATCACCGGCTGGGCTCAGGTCAATGGCTGGCGCGGTGAAACCGACACCCTGGACAAGATGCGCAAGCGCGTCGAGTTCGACCTGCAGTACATCCAGCAGTGGTCGCTGTGGCTGGACCTGAAAATCATCCTGCTGACCCTGTTCAAGGGCTTTCTCAACAAGAACGCCTTCTGACCCCACCCCACCGCGTATTCTCAGGAAGGAAACCTCCCTATGTATCGATCGCCCGTCGCCGCACTGCTGTTTGCCCTGCTCCTGCAAGGTTGCGCATTCGCCCCCGGCCAGCATATGAGCCTCAGTGATGTCGAAGCCGATGACCCTGACGGCCCCAAGGCCAGACTGGTCAACATCACCCCGCAGAGCCTGGCGCAGCAGCAACAGGTCGCCCTGGCCAATGGCAAGCCGCTACCGGCGCAGCTGTTGAACTACACCACCCCGGAGTATCTGGTGGGGCCGGGCGATACCTTGCTGGTGACCGTGTTCGAACATCCGGAACTGACCGCGCCGGGCTCGCAGGACCAGCTCGATGCCAATACCCGTGAAGTCCAGGGCGACGGTACTCTGTACTTCCCGTATGTCGGGCGTATCCAGGCAGCCGGCAGATCCGTGCGGCAGATCCGCGATCAACTGCGCATGGGCCTGTCGCCGCAGTACACCGAGGTCAAGGTCGATGTGAAGGTGCTGCGCTACAACAGCCAGCGGGTGCTGCTGTCCGGCTCGTTTCGCAATCCCGGGCAACAGTCGATCACTAACATTCCATTGAGCCTGGTGCAGGCGGTCAGTACCGCAGGCATCGATAGCAGCGATGCCGACCTGGCCAGCCTGACCCTGCGCCGTGACGGCACCGATTATCAGATCGACATCGACGCGCTCAACCGCAAGGGCTCGCAACTGGGGCGCATCTATCTCAAAGACGGCGATCATCTGCACCTGAACAGCAACTCGAAAAACCGCATCTATGTGCTGGGTGAGGTGCGCAACCCGCAGGTGCTGTCATTCGGCACCACCCAGGTGACCTTGCTGGAAGCCTTGGGCAACTCCGGCGGCCTGAGCCCGGACAGCGCCGACGGTGATGCGGTGTATGTGATTCGCGGCGTGGACAATCAGGCCAATGCCGAATCGACGGTCTACCACCTCAACGCCAAGAAGCCTACCGCGTACCTGCTGGCCCGCCAGTTCGAACTCAAGGCCCAGGATGTGGTGTTCGTAGGCCCGGCGAACATTACCCGCTGGAGCCGCTTCATCAGCCAGTTGCTCGGCTCGGCAAGTGTCGTGCAGACCGGCGCGGCGTTTCGTAACTGACCGGGCATTGCGTTAGGCGCAAGTGTTGCTGAGGCAACAGTGCTTCGACACTGCTGTGTTGCTCCAGCACCAATCCAGCCTGCAAACAACCCTCCAGCGGTCATGAAATGCCTTGTGTTAGCTCAGTGGCAATGAGTCTCGCAAGCTGGCACACAAGCTGCTTTGCGTATGGACGCTTATTGCAAGGAATCTCTCGATGTTGGTTGTTTCACTCTCAGGCAGTCCCTCTCCTACTTCGCGTTCGGGCGTGGTACTGGCACATGCCGGTAACTGGCTCAAAGCCCACGGCGTGGATGTCACCACCGTACGGGTGCGTGACTTCAATGCTGAAGATCTACTGTGGGCGCGCTTTGACAGCCCGCCAGTGCAGGCCTTTATCGAGGCCGTGCGCCAAGCGGACGGGTTGTTGATTGCCACCCCGGTGTACAAGGCATCGTTTGCCGGAGCCTTGAAGACGCTGCTGGATCTGTTGCCGGAGCGGGCGCTGTTGGGCAAGGTGGTGTTGCCGCTGGCGACCGGTGGCAGTATTGCCCATATGCTGGCGGTTGATTACGCGCTCAAGCCGGTGTTGTCAGCGCTCAAGTCCCAGGAGGTCCTGCACGGGATCTTCGCGATCGACAGCCAGATCAGCTACGGCGATGTGCCTGAGGGCGGCGTGCTGGATGAGGTGCTGACCGGGCGACTCCATGAAGGGCTGGAGCATTTTCTACGCGGCTTGCAGCATCGGTTGCATACGCGCAAAAAGGCGGTTGGCGCGCATTTGCAGCTGGCGCTTTGATTTACAAGAACTCTTTCGATCGATGGAAAATCCTTTATCGCGGTGGCTGGGCTGCAGGTTTCGCCCTGCTGGGCGAGTTCCTTTGTCTTGGCAAAGGAACCAAACCGCTTGCTCCGGTCTTGGCCCCGCCCTTGAGGGCGGGGTTCCCTCGCTCCGGCGCCCCATCACCGGTACGCGCTGATGTGCCCTCCATGGCACAGCAGCGCTTGCCAGGCATCCATGCCTGGCACCCGGTTCTGCGACACCTGCGCTCGGCCAGCGCCAATCGTCGCGTTCGGCGTCGTCTGTGCCATCTCGACTCAAAGATCAACAGCAACAGCAACGAGCTAAAGCCAGGCGTGGATCATCTGAAATGCAATCTCACAGACGCCGCCGAACGCGACTTGGGCGCAGGCCGAACGCAGGTGTCGATTTGGTGGGAAAGCCGGCAGGGAAGCCGCTGCTCTTTCTATAAGGAGCAGGTGCGCTGGGCAGGACGCCCATCGCGCCGACCGCCAAATCGGCCAAAGGGCGGGGCCAAGGCAGGAGCAAACGGTTTTGGTTACTTGCCACCAAGACAAAAGTGACCCGCTGTAAAAGCGGAAAAGTGACTCAAACCCAACGCCGCTGCGGCGAATGCACGCCACTCAAACCGCCAAACCGCCAAACGATCAGTGTTGCACCACCAGCGGATACAACGATAACACCAGCAGCAACGCCATCACGCCATTGAACACCCGCACCCGACGCGGGTCGCGCAATACGTTGCGCAGCAGGCTGCCAAACCCCGCCCAGATCCCCACCCCCGGCAGGTTGATCAAACCAAACACCGCCGTGATCACCAACACATTGGTGAAATACCCCTGCATCGGCGTATAGGTCGTGATTGCCCCCACCGCCATCACCCAGGCCTTGGGGTTGACCCACTGAAACAGCGCAGCGGCAAAAAACGTCATGGGCTCGCCGCGTGACGGCCCGTTATCACCCACCGGCCCGGACGTCGCGATCTTCCAGGCCAGGTACAACAGATACGCACCGCCGACATACCGCAGCAAGGTATAAAACCATGGCCAGCTCTGGAACACACTGCCCAGGCCCAAGCCTACCGCCAGCACCAACACCATGAAGCCGATACTGATACCGAACATATGCGGCACCGTGCGGCGCAAACCGAAGTTCACCCCCGAGGCCAGCAGCATCATGTTATTAGGGCCCGGCGTGATCGAGGAGACCAGCGCAAACAGGGCAAATGCCAGAAGCAGATCGAAAGACATACGGCAATCCGTGCAAACCAGTGAGACAGGTCGCTCACCCTACCCAGACGGCGTCTGGAAACACACGGACAGCTAGAAGAAAGTTTTACCGGTACAGTTTTCGCAAATCAGAAAATCAGTAGAACTGTCAGAGTCGCATCAGCCCTGACGATCCCGGCTGACGACGCCCGCGTCAACATTGACTTCGGCGCTGTGGTCAAACTCGCGTACTTGCTGCAGCTGCGGGTTGGCCAGCAACTGGGCCTTGCGGGCATGGTATTCGTCGAACGACAGGCCGCGACGGTTAAGGTCTTCCAGCGCCAGTTGCAGGGTTTCTTCAGCGCTGTAAGGGCGCTGCTCGACGGCATGGTGGGTCGAGCAGCCGCTGATCATGGCGACAGAGAACAACAGGGCAAGAGCAGTAAAACGGTGCATGGTGACCTCCTTGGAAGGTTCGATTCGGGAATGAACAAAGGTTAATCCCGCCCCGCTTCCAGCAGAAATCACCGCAACTGATAGTGACTATCGGCGCATTGATGCCTGTTCGATCAACACCTCACGCAGGGCCTGGGCCGCCACCGACAACTGCTGATCGGCCAAGGTCATCAGGCCAATGCGCCGCTCGATGCGCGGCCCTACCAGCGGGATGCAGCAGGCGCCCAGTTCGTGCATCTGCTCGATACACAGTGCCGGCACGGCACTAACGCCCAGACCACTGGCAACCATCCGTCCCACCGTCGCCAACTGATGACTCTCGAAGGCCACCGCCAGCCGTCCATGCTGCGCAGCCACCGATTGCTCCAGCAGCAGGCGCACTGCCGAAGGTCTTTGCAAGGCGATGAAGTCCTCTTTGAGCAATTCACTCCAGTGCAACTCGGCACATCCGGCCAGGGGGGAATCGGCAGGCACCACGGCAACGAAACGGTCTACGCAGAACGGCGTGAAATGCAGTGAGTGGCCAGGCTCCGGCTCGAAACCGATGCCCAGTTCGACCCGCCGCTGGCGGACCATCTCCAGCACCTCTTCGTTGATCACATCGTGCACCGCGATATTGACCCGCGGGTAACGCTCGCGGAACACCTTCAAGGCCGCCGGCAAACGGTTGCCGGCATACGAAGGCATCGCCGCCAATGAAACCTTGCCCATTTGCAGGGTAAAACGCTGGTGCAGCAATTCTTCGGTGTTGTCCCAGTCAGCCAGCAACTGGCGAGCCAGCGGCAGCAGGGTTTCGCCTTCCGGGGTGAGGTTGACGCTGCGTGTGGTGCGAATCAGCAACTGCCCCCCCAGCGATTCTTCAAGCCCCTTGATCGTCAGGCTCAGGGCCGGTTGTGACAGGTGCAGGCGCTCACCGGCCTGGGCAAAGCTCAGGCATTCGGCAACCGCCACGAAGGCGCGCAGGTGTTTGACGTTCATTGTTTTGTCTTTCTTATCAAACCATCAGAAAAACAAAATTAACAAATCATTCGCCAAGACAGAAGATGTCAACAACGCGATTCAGTGGCAGAGCAACTAGCCTGTCCATTGCAGCGACAACGACAACAACAATGACCAGAGGCCGACATCATGGCTGGACTCGACAAACGAGTGGCGACCTACGAGCAAGCCCTCGAAGGGCTGACCGACAACATGACCGTGCTGTGTGGCGGCTTCGGGCTGTGCGGCATACCGGAAAACCTGATTGCCCAGATCAAGCGCATGGGCACCCGTGGCCTGACCGTTGTGTCCAATAACTGCGGGGTCGACGGGTTTGGCCTGGGCATCCTGCTCGAAGACCGGCAGATCCGCAAAATGATCTCTTCCTACGTCGGTGAGAACGCGCTGTTCGAGCAACAGTTGCTCAGTGGCGCGCTGGAAGTCGACCTCACCCCGCAGGGCACCCTGGCCGAGAAACTGCGTGCCGGCGGTGCCGGGATTCCGGCCTTCTACACCGCCACCGGCTTCGGCACGCCGGTGGCCGAGGGCAAGCAAAGCCGTCAGTTCAACGGCCGCGATTACATTCTTGAAGAAGCCATCACCGGTGATTTTGCCCTGGTCAAAGGCTGGAAGGCCGACCACTTCGGCAATGTGATCTACCGGCATACCGCGCAGAACTTCAACCCACTGGTGGCCACCGCCGGGAAAATCACGGTGGTGGAGGTCGAAGAAATCGTCGAGCCCGGCGAACTCGACCCGGCGCATATCCACACCCCGGGTATCTACGTCGACCGGCTGATCCTCGGCAGCTTCGAGAAACGCATCGAAAAGCGCACCCTCAAGGCCTGAGAAAGGAGTTGCACCATGGCACTTTCCCGCGAACAAATGGCACAACGGGTCGCCCGCGAACTCAAGGACGGCTACTACGTCAATCTGGGCATCGGCATCCCGACCCTGGTCGCCAACTACGTACCAGACGGCATTGACGTGATGCTGCAATCGGAAAACGGCCTGCTGGGCATGGGCGAGTTTCCCACCGAGCAGACCGTCGACGCCGACATGATCAATGCCGGCAAACAGACCGTCACAGCCCGCCGCGGCGCATCGATTTTCCACTCCGCCGACTCGTTCGCGATGATTCGCGGCGGGCATGTCGACCTTACGGTGCTGGGCGCATTCGAAGTCGATGTGCAGGGCAACATCGCCTCCTGGATGATCCCCGGCAAGCTGGTCAAAGGCATGGGCGGTGCCATGGACCTGGTCGCCGGTGCCGAGAACATCATCGTCACCATGACCCACGCCTCCAAGGACGGCGAGTCGAAACTGCTGGATCGTTGCGAACTGCCGCTGACCGGCGCCGGGTGCATTCGCCGGGTGCTGACCGACCTGGCTTATCTGGAGATCGACAACGGTGCCTTCATCCTGCGCGAACGTGCGCCGGGCATCAGCGTCGAGGAAATCGTCGCCAAGACCGCCGGCCGGCTGATCGTGCCCGACGATGTGATTGAAATGCGTTTCTGAATCTTCGAGGCCCCGTCAGGGGCCTCGAACGTTGTGCCTTCAAAAAAACAATAAAGAGGTATTGCTATGTCGTCCGCTTCCCTCCAGGAAAGCCGCTCCGCGCGCTTTGCCCTGCGCTGCTCGGCCTGGGCCGAGCGCTGGTTTCCCGATGCCTGGGTATTCGCCGCCCTGGCCGTACTGATCGTCACGCTTGCGGTGCTGGGCATGGGCGCCAAGCCTGCCGACACCGCCAAGGCATTTGGCGATGGCTTCTGGAGCCTGATTCCCTTCACCCTGCAAATGGCGTTCGTGGTGATCAGCGGCTACGTGGTCGCCAGCTCGCCACCGGCGGTGCGTCTGATCGACCGCCTGGCACGCCTGCCGTCCAATGGCCGCAGTGCGGTGGCCTGGGTGGCGCTGATCTCGATGCTCGCCTCCTTGCTCAACTGGGGCCTGTCGCTGGTATTCGGCGGCCTGCTGGTACGCGCACTGGCACGGCGCAAGGACCTGAAAATGGACTACCGCGCCGCCGGTGCCGCCGCCTATCTGGGCCTGGGCGCAGTGTGGGCGCTGGGCATCTCGTCGTCGGCTGCGCAATTGCAGGCCAACCCCGGCAGCCTGCCGCCATCGATCCTGGCCATCACCGGGGTCATCCCGTTTACCGATACCATCTTCCTCTGGCAGTCCGGGGTGATCCTGCTGGTGCTGATCGTGCTGTCGATCATCGTCGCCTACGCCACCGCGCCAGGCCCGGCCAATGCCCGCAGTGCCGAGGACTGTGGCGTCGACCCGGCTTTCAACCTGCCACCGCTGGCGCCGCGCACCCGTCCTGGCGAGTGGCTGGAATACAGCCCGCTGCTGATCATCGTGATGGTGGCGCTGGGAGTCGGCTGGCTGATCAACGAGTTCAGCAGCAAACCGGCGATCACCGCCATCTCGGGCCTGAACACCTACAACTTCCTGTTCATCATGCTCGGCGCCCTGCTGCACTGGCGCCCGCGCAGCTTCCTTGATGCGGTGGCGCGTGCCGTGCCGACCACCACCGGGGTGCTGATTCAGTTCCCGTTGTACGGCTCGATCGCCGCGCTGATGACCACCGTCAAAGGCAGCGATGCGCAGACCCTGGCGCACCATATCTCGCTGTTCTTCACCAGCATCGCCACCCACGATACCTATGCGGTGCTGATGGGCGTCTACTCGGCCGTGCTGGGCTTCTTCATCCCCTCCGGTGGCGGCAAGTGGATCATCGAAGCACCCTACGTGATGCAGGTGGCCAATGAACTGCAGTACCACCTGGGCTGGGCGGTGCAGATCTACAACGCCGCCGAGGCATTGCCGAACCTGATCAACCCGTTCTACATGCTGCCGCTGCTCGGCGTACTGGGTCTCAAGGCCCGGGAGCTGATTGGCTTCTCGTTCGTGCAGTTGCTGGTGCACGCGCCGGTGGTGCTGTTTCTGCTCTGGGCGCTGGGCACAACCTTGAGCTACACCCCACCGGTCATGCCTTAAGGGCAGTTGCAAGCGATAAGCGTCACGCTCCAGGCTATGCGGTGTTGCCCTCAGTCTGCCGAAACCGGGGTCAACACCGGCTGGCCGGCAAAGAACGCCTGCAGGTTATCGCGTACCAATTGCACAGAGTCATGCGAAGCCTCTGGCGACAGGCCCGCCACGTGGGGGGTAAGCACCACATTGGCGAGGCTCTTGAACGCATCCGGCACGTTCGGCTCGTCATCGAATACGTCCAGCGCAGCGCCGGCGATGCGCTGTTCGCGCAAGGCGCCGAGCAGTTCCTGGGTATCGACCACGCTGGCCCGGGCGATATTCACCAGATAACCCTGCGGGCCAAGCGCCTGGAGCACTTCGTCATCGACCAGATGGCGGGTATTGGCGCCACCCGGCGTGGCCAGAACCAACACGTCCGAGGCCTCGGCCAGTTCGCGCACCGAGCGATACCAGACATAATCCACATCACTGCGTGCGCGCCGATTGTGATAAGCGATGGACATGTCAAAGGCGGCTGCGCGCCGGGCGATGGCCAGGCCCACTGCGCCCAGACCAAGGATGCCCAGGCGTTTGCCAGCCAGCGAAGGGCACATCGCCTTGCGCCACTCGCCACGACGTACCGAGGCATCGGCCTGGGGGATGTCGCGCATCACCGCCAACAGCAGGGCCATGGCATGGTCGGCCACGGTCGATGCATTGACCCCGGCACCGTTGGTGACCACGATGCCACGGGCCTGGGCGGCCGCCACATCGACCTTTTCATAACCCGCCCCGCTGACGCAGATGATCCGCAGGTTCGGCAGGGCGTCCATTTCTTCGGCAAACAGCCCCAGCGGCCCACGGGTCACCACGGCCTGGATTTCGTCGCCATGTCGGGCGATCGCCTCGGCACGCAGCTCGGGGGTCTGCGCACGGATCAACCGAAAACCGCTGTCTTCGAGTATCGGCAGATACTCGTTGAGGTTTTCGACCAGTACCAGCAGGGTCGTCATGGGAATCAGTCCTCGGTCCAGAGAAAACACTGACAGTAACCCGAGAGGCTCTGCCTGCACAGCAACGGATCGCTAGCCCGGACGCCGACTGCGCTTTTTCGCGGCATACATCGCCTGATCTGCATGCCGGAACAACTGCGCCAGATCACTGGCATCATCAGGGTAGCGGGCGATGCCGATGCTTGATGAGATACGCCAGCTCTGCCCTTCCAGCAGCACCGGAGCCTTCAGCGCACGATCAATGACTTGCGCCACCCGATCGGCGTCAGCATCGTCATGAATGCGTTCAAGAAGCACCACAAACTCGTCGCCGCCGATCCGCGCAACGGTATCGATGGCCCGGACACAGGCTTTCAGGCGCCGGGCGACTGCCTGCAGCAAGGTGTCGCCAGCCGCATGCCCGAGGGTGTCGTTGACCTGCTTGAACTTGTCCAGATCCAGATACAGCACCGCCAACCGGTCACCGTGCCGGTCAGCCTGCTGCACCGCATGCTGCAAACGCTCGTTGAGCAAGGTGCGGTTGGCCAGTTGGGTGAGCGGGTCATAGCGGGCCATCGCATGCAGCCGTTCATAGAGCTGCTGACGCTCGATGGCCGTGGCCACGTGGCTGGACACCAATTGCAACAAGTCCTGATCACGCGGGGTATAAAGCGGCGCATCAAGCTCACCCTTGATCAGCAGCGCGCCGATAATCCCGCTGGCGGTTTGCAGGGGTACGCCGAGCCGGTCGCAACGCAGCACCGGCCGACCGCGACTGAAGACCTCCGTGGCCAGGGCGCGGGCAGCATCGTGCGGTTCATCGTCGGGATAGACAAACGAGTAACGCGCAGGCTCGCCTTCACACAGGACAATCGACAGATAGCGAGCGCCGAGCAAATTACCGAGGATCTTATGAATGCGCTCGAACAGGCAGGCAAGGTCGGTACTGCCATTGGCCGCCTCGGAAATTTCCAGCAGCGTGGCGCGCAGGCTGTCGGCGCGCTTGAGTTCAGTGATATCCCGGGCCACAGCAATACGCAGGCGGTCCGCCGGCGACCAGCACGCCGACCACATCACATGCACGACATGGCCGCTCTTGTGCAGGTAGCGATTTTCAAAGTGTAACTGGGGATTGCCGGCCATGATGTCGGCGGCGGCCTCAAGGGTCCGCGCCCGATCATCGGGATGCACCAGATCAAGCATCTGGGCACCGATCAGTTCCTGAGGGTGATAGCCGAAAATCCGCTCGAATGCCGCGCTGACGTAGACATAGCGTCCCTCTGTGTCCACTACGCAAATCGCATCCATGAGCCTGTCGACGAATCCCTCCAGTGCCTGGTTGGCGATATTTACCATAGGGAAATACCCGCAGATGTGGGACGGTCATACCCGCGACGCATTTGCTGCCCAGACTGACAGCCGATATTGTTCTGTTTCAGTCCAATAGTGCCCAACTAAAAGGCTTTTTGCCATCAGCCGCCTGCGAGGGTGACGGACGGCGAGTTACCGATAAGGAATCGCGTGCATGAGTTCATTTGCTTCGCTGACCAGATTACTGACGGTTACCACCCTGACCGGTGCCATGCTGCTGTCAGCAACCGCCATGGCTTCTGGATCCCCTGGCAAAGCGCTGAGCGAAAAGGCCGGCCTGCCCTGGCCGGCAGTGATTGCCCATCGCGGCGCCTCATTTGATGCCCCCGAAGAAACCCTGCCGGCCTTCATCCTGGCCCGCGAGCTGGGTGCCGACTACCTGGAACTGGACCTGCAACGCAGCAAGGACGGGGTCCTGCTTGCCCTGCACGACGACAGCCTGGTGCGTACCACCAACATCGCCGAGGTGTTCCCGGCCCGTGCCCAGGAGCCGGTGAGCAGCTTTACCCTGGCTGAACTCAAGCAACTGGATGCCGGCTCGTGGTTCAACAAGGCCTACCCGGCGCGGGCGCGGGACAGTTATGCGGGCCTGAAGATCCTGACTCTGGATGAGGTGATCGACATCGCCGAAGGTGGCGCCAACAAGCCCGGCCTGTACATCGAAACCAAACAGCCGCAGCAATTTCCCGGCATCGAAGCCGACCTCAAGCAAGCGCTGGAGAAACGCGGCTGGCTGCGTGAGCGCCCTGCGGCTGCGCCCGGTCAGGTCAACGTCGCGCAGTTGCCCGGCCGGGTCGTGCTGCAAACCTTCGACAAAACCAGCCTGCAACTGCTGCACAAGGAAATGCCTCAGGTGCCCAAGGTCTTGCTGCTATGGATAGGCCAGGGTGCCATCGCGCCAAAATCCAGCGTGGCGTTCAAAGACTCGGGGTTCAAGGACAAAGCGGCCTGGTACGCCAGCCAGGAAGTCAAATCAGAAGCCGAGTTTGCCGCCTGGATCGACTGGGCAAAGGCCAATGGTGCAATCGGCACCGGCCCTGCGAGCCGGCTGGCCGACGGCGGTGAGCAGAGCTACATGGATCTAGTCAAACCGTGGATGAACACCATGACCCACGCCAAGGGGCTGATCATTCATCCTTATACCGTGGACAATGCTGTGGACTTCAACGCTATCAGCGCTGCCGGCGTCGATGGCTTTTTCACCAATCGCCCGGCGCAACTGCTGGAGTTCTACGCACGCCCGGCCAAAGAGACGGTCGATAGCCTACTCAAACGCAACGGCTATTGAGTTACTGTCCCGCAGGCCGGGTAGTCTGCCTGCCGCAATCGGCAGGTGGACACTGGCTTGCCCAACCATCACACAGCTTTTTTTAACCCAGCGACTTTTCATGGCAAGCCTGGTGTAAGCTCGCAGGTCGTCGCCAACCGAACGAGAGGCTTATGCAGTCCCCCTTCAGACGCTCGACCCTTGCCACGCTGTGCGGATTCGCCTTGCAAGACCAGGCAATCACTCTGTTGCCCACGGCCGCCGACTATCGTCGTTGCCTGCTGGAGAAAATCGCCTCGGCTACCCGGCGCATCTATATCATCGCCCTGTATCTGCAACAGGATGAAGCCGGTCAGGAAATCCTCGATGCCCTGTATGCGGCCAAGGTCGCCCGCCCCGGTCTTGAAGTGCGGGTCCTGGTCGACTGGTTCCGTGCCCAGCGCGGGCTGATCGGTGCCGGTCGACAGCCGGGTAACAGCACCTGGTATCAGGCGCAGCATCTGGAATACGACGTCGAAGTTCCGGTCTATGGTGTACCGGTGCAGACCCGCGAGCTGTTCGGCGTGCTGCACCTCAAGGGCAGCGTCATCGATGACGAGGTGCTCTACACCGGCGCCAGCATCAATAACGTCTATCTGCACAAGCTGGACAAGTACCGGCTGGACCGCTACCACCTGATCCACAACGCGCCATTGGCAGACAGTTTTGTCATGCTGGTACAGCAGGAGATCATCGGCTCGCCGGCAGTGCACCGCCTGGACCTGCCGCAACCGCCCAGCTCAAAGAGCCTGCGCGGTGAGATCCGCGCCTTGCGCAGCCAGCTCAAACGCGCCAGCTACAACACCGATGCAGGCAGCCTGGAAAATGGCGAAATGCGCGTCATCCCGCTATTGGGTGTCGGCCCGCGCAACCGCCTGAACCGCACCATCTGCGATCTGATCGCCAGCAGCCAGAGCCAGCTGACCATCTGCACGCCGTACTTCAATCTGCCGGTCGCTGTGACCCGTGAAATCAACCGCGCACTCAAGCGTGGCGTGGTGGTCGACATCATCGTCGGCGACAAGACCGCCAACGACTTCTTCATTGCACCTGAAGAGCCGTTCAAGGTGATCTCTGCCCTGCCCTATCTTTACGAAATCAGCCTGCGCCGTTTTGCCCGCAAGCACCAGACGGCAATCGCCCGGGGGCGGCTGAATCTGCACCTGTGGAAGCATGGCGACAACACCTACCACCTCAAGGGCATGTGGGTCGATCAACGTTATACCCTGCTGACCGGCAACAACCTCAACCCACGTGCGTTCAATCTGGATCTTGAAAACGGCCTGCTGATCGATGACCCCAAGGGGCAATGGCTCGACCCGCGCGCAGCCGAGCTGGCCAGCCTGATGCAACATACCCGGCGGGTCGACAATTTCGAGCAATTGCAGACCCTGGCCGAGTATCCCGAAGGCGTGCACAAGTTCCTGCGCCGGGTCAGCCGGGTGAAGATCGAGCGGTTGCTGTACCGGATTCTCTAAAGAACCCGGTACGACTTGCCCGACGCACTCTGCAAGAGCGGCTTTAGCCGCGAAAAACGGTGCCGGGCATCGCGGCTGAAGCCGCTCCTACAGCAGCCCTGCGCTACGCAGCGCCTGTAGCGCTTGCAGCCAGCGTGGCTGGCTGCGGTAGTCGGTGCTGGCATGGCTCTGGCCACGCATGCGCGCCAGCCGGGGCGAGGGCTTGACCTTGAGGCGCTGCGCGGCGCTCAGGGCAAGTTCAGCGCTGGCGCGATCGTTGCACACCAGCCCCATGTCACAACCGGCGCTCAGCGCCGCTTCGATCCGGCTGGCAGCGTCGCCCACCACATGGGCGCCAGCCATCGACAGGTCATCACTGAAAATCACCCCATCGAAGCCCAGCTCACCGCGCAGAATATCTTGCAGCCAGCGCCGGGAAAAGCCCGCCGGCTGGTTGTCGACCTGCGGATAAATCACATGGGCGGGCATCACCGCGGCCAATTTCTGGCTCAGGCGGGCAAAAGGCACCAGGTCCTGGGCACGGATACTGTCCAGGCTGCGTTCATCGTTGGGGATCGCGACGTGCGAGTCCGCCTCAGCCCAGCCATGCCCCGGAAAATGCTTGCCGGTCGCCGCCATACCGGCTTCATTCATACCCCGGATGAAGGCACCTGCCAGTTGCGCGGCACGTTCCGGATCACCTTCGAACGAGCGGGTGCCGACCACCGCACTGCGCTCATGATCCAGGTCAAGAACGGGGGCGAAGCTCAGGTCCAGGCCCACCGCCAGCACCTCGGTCGCCATCAGCCAGCCGCAATGGGCTGCCAGCGCCTCGGCATCCGGACAGGCAGAAATGGCGCGCATGGCCGGCAGACGCACGAACCCTTGACGCAGACGCTGAACGCGTCCGCCTTCCTGATCCACCGCCAGCAGCAGGTCCGGACGCACAGCGCGAATCGACGCACTCAGTTCACGAACCTGGCGTGGATGCTCGATATTGCGGGCAAAAACAATCAGGCCACCGATTTGCGGTTGGCGCAGTAGATGACGGTCTTCAGCAGTCAGCCAGGTACCGGCGACATCGACCATCAAGGAGCCTTGCAGGCCAGAACTCATAGAAAACACCATTACCTTGGATCAAGCCGGCATGGTGCTTGATCCTGCAGCCCGGTGCAACGCAGCCGTACTCAGGCCTTGACCGCGGCGGTGTTGGTTACCGCAGCGACCTTGCTGCGCGGCCTGAGCTGGGCGGCGATCATCTGCGGATCAGTGACGCCGGTTTGCGCACGCATGCCGGCCGCCAGAAACGGCACCATCAGGCGCATGACCTGCTCGATCGAGGTATTGATGCCGAAGTCATTCTCGGAAATGGCCCGCAGCGCCTTGATGCCCGACATGCTGAATGCCGCAGCACCGAGCATGAAGTGAACGCGCCAGAACAGCTCGATCGGTGGAATGCATGGCGCGGCCTCATTGACCAGCACCATATACCGGCGAAACACCTTGCCGTACATGTCTTCAAGGTAACGCCGCAGATGCCCCTGGCTCTGGCTGAACGCCAGGCCAAGCAGGCGCATGAAGATCGACAGGTCGTTACCGCTGCGCGGCTGCACCGCCATGGCCTGCTCGACCAGGATACCCAGCAGTTCCTCAAGGTCAGGCTTGTGCTCCGGCTGGGCCTGACGGCGCTCCAGCTCACGCTCAAGGCTCGCGCAGAACGGCCCGAGAAAGCGCGAGAACACTGCCTGGATCAAGGCTTTTTTGGAGCCGAAATGATAATTGACCGCTGCGAGGTTGACCGACGCCTTGCTGGTGATCAGGCGCAAGGACGTCTCGGCGAAGCCCTTCTCGGCGAACAACTGTTCGGCAGCATCAAGAATACGTTCTACGGTTTCCGACTGGGCCATGGCTCTCTGCCTGACAAAACAATCGTTTGAAACATACGTTTCAGGCAGGCGGTTTGTCAAGCGGGCGGTTCATTTTGTGGCTGAACAGTCACGCATTCAAGCCACGCCGACGAGCGATCCATCCAGCCATGCGCCTGGCCGTTCGGCACAAAGATTCAAAAGCATGATTGCCAAGCCGCCTTCACTGTATATAATCCCAGTCACTGTACAAAAAGACAGAGCGCACGACATGATCAAACTGACGCCCCGCCAGGCCGAAATCCTGGACTTCATCAAACGTTGCCTCGAAGACAACGGCTACCCGCCAACCCGGGCGGAGATAGCCCAGAAGCTCGGCTTCAAATCACCGAATGCCGCTGAAGAACACCTCAAGGCCCTGGCCCGCAAAGGCGCCATCGAGATGACGCCGGGCGCCTCGCGAGGCATCCGCATCCCAGGTTTCGAAGCCCGCCAGGCCGACGACAGCAGCCTGCCCATCATCGGCAGGGTTGCCGCCGGCGCACCGATCCTCGCCCAGCAGCACATCGAGGAGTCATGCAACATCAACCCGACCTTCTTTCATCCAAGCGCCGACTACCTGTTGCGCGTCCACGGCATGAGCATGAAGGACGTCGGCATCCTCGACGGCGACCTGCTGGCAGTACACACCACTCGCGAAGCACGCAACGGGCAGATCGTGGTAGCCCGGATCGGTGACGAAGTCACAGTCAAGCGCTTCAAACGCGAAGGCAACAAGGTCTGGCTGATTGCTGAAAACCCTGAGTTCGCGCCTATCGAGGTCGATCTCAAGGAGCAGGAACTGGTCATCGAAGGCTTGAGCGTCGGCGTGCTGCGCCGCTAAGGGAGAACACCATGCAGTTTCATCCGGCCCCTCACACCCAATTACCACTGTTCGAAGCATTCCTGGCCCAGCCCATCGCCCCTTCCCTGCAGGAGCTGCCCCAGGCATTCCGGGAGACGGCACCGCAGGTGTTCAGCGAAGTGTCATTGCGTGGAGCGGCCGGAAGCTGCCTGAGCCTGCTGGCGCCAATTCTTAGAGATTTGAGTGAGGAGCAGGATCCACGCTGGCTCAGCCTGATCGCTCCGCCTGCCAGCCTGACCCAGGCATGGCTACGTGAGGCGGGCCTGAACCGGGAGAGAATCCTGATTCTGCAGCCCCGCGGCACACAAACCGCTCTGGCACTTGCTCGCGAGGCATTACGGCTGGGGCGCAGTCACACAGTGGTGAGCTGGCTCAATCCCCTCAGCGCAGCTGCACGGCAACAGCTGACGGCTGCGGCCCGTATCGGTGAAGCGCAAAGCCTGAATATCCGATTGGGCTGATCGCCCGACGGGCCTCAATGCAGAACCCGGGGTCCGTCTTCTTCTTTTTCCAGCACACCTTCGGCCAGACGGCCGGCCATCTGCACGCCGACGCTCAACATGGCTTTGGCGACTTCAACGTGCTGACCTTGCAGAAACACCTTGGCGTCCTCCGAAAAGTTCAGAGTGACCAGCGAGCCCTCATCCTCGGCACGACGCAGCTCGATACGGCCGTCAGGAAGCTCGACAATTTCAAGAAAAGAGGTAGGCATCAGTACAAATACTCCGCGAAAGGCGGGCAGTGTAACAGCCTGCACTGATGCGTACATCAAGCTTGTATCAGAACTCGTTCATCCCCTGGCGAAAACGCACCGCCAGTGACTTGATCGATTGCCGCCAGCTTTCCAGCTCGTCACGGGTCAAGCCCTGCTCCGGCTCTGGCTCATCATCCAGATTCACTGCCTGGATGATCGGCTGGGTGACATCGCCCTTGGGCTTGACCGGCGCACGTGGCGGCTCGAACAACGCTGCATAGGCCACCAACAATTGACCCAGCCAGGTATGCCGGTTCTGCGCCAGCTCGATCAACTCGCCCAGCTCAGGGATGGCAACGCTTTCCAGCACCTCAGGCGCCAGCAACAGTTCGGCGCGTGGTGCCCCGGCTTGCGGCAGGCGGTAGTAACCGGCGATCTCGTGACACAGGCCCAGCAAAGCGCCGTACAGATGAAACAACACAGTTTCACGGCCAGCCTGGATCTGCGCCTGGGCATTCATGGCCTGGCCTTGCTCAGCCTTGCCCAGGGTTTCCAGAGCCAGGCCGGCGAAGAAAATCTTCTGGTTGGTGCGGGTGTAAAGTTCTTGGGCCATGTCAAAACCTCCCTTGCAGCGTTGGCGAAAAACCGATCAAAGCAAAAACCCCCTTGCCTGGCTGGCAAGGGGATTTCGATCAACGCTTGTCTTCGACCTTCCAGGCGTTGCCATCGTGGAACGCGCGCCAGCCAGTCGGCTTGCCGTCCACTTCGGTCTGGACATACTGCTCCTTGGTCTTGCGGCTGTAGCGCACAACCGCCGGGCGGCCATCAGGGTCCTTGACCGGCGCATCACACAGGAAATGATACTTCGGATCGATTTCCTGTTTATGCGGCACCAGTTCCAGCACCAATGGCGCACGGGTTTCGCGATTTTTCGGGAACTGGCTGGCAGCCAGGAACAGACCTGAAGCACCGTCGCGCAAGATGTAGGTGTCGTCGACCTTCTCGCACTTGAGCTCCGGCATCTTCACCGGGTCCATCTTCGGCGGCGCCGCCTCGCCGCTCTTGAGCAGCTTGCGGGTGTTCTTGCACTCGGCGTTGGTGCAACCGAAAAACTTGCCGAAGCGACCGGTCTTGAGCTGCATTTCACTGCCGCACTTGTCGCATTCCAGGCTCGGGCCTTCGTAGCCCTTGATCCGGTAAGTGCCCTCTTCGATTTCATAGCCGGTGCAATCTGGGTTGTTACCGCAAATGTGCAACTTGTGCTTTTCATCGAGCAGGTAGGCATCCATCGCCGTGCTGCAGATCGGGCAACGGTGCTTGCCGCGCAGTACCCGCGACTCCGATTCACCCTCATCGTCATCGGCAATCTCGTCGCCCGGCGTCAGGTTGACGGTTGCCTTGCAGCGTTCCTTAGGCGGCAGGCTGTAGCCCGAACAGCCAAGAAACACGCCGGTGGACGCAGTGCGGATCTGCATCGGGCGGCCACAAGTCTTGCAAGGGATATCAGTCATCACCGGCTGGTTGGCACGCATGCCGCCCTCAGGCGCCTCGGCGACTTTCAGCTTGGTCTGGAAGTCCTCGTAGAACTCGTCCAGCACGTTTTTCCAGTCCCGCTCACCCTGGGCAACGTCGTCGAGATTCTCTTCCATACCGGCGGTAAAGCCGTAGTCCATCAGATTGGAAAAGCTTTCGCTCAGGCGCTCGGTGACGATATCGCCCATCTTTTCGGAATAGAAACGCCGGTTGTGCAGGGTCACATAGCCGCGATCCTGAATGGTCGAGATGATCGCCGCATAAGTCGATGGACGACCGATACCGCGCTTTTCCATCTCCTTGACCAGGCTGGCTTCAGAGAAGCGCGCTGGCGGCTTGGTAAAGTGCTGGCTGGGGTCGATACCCAGCAAGTCGAGCTTCTCGCCCTCACCCATGTCAGGCAGCACACCGTCGTCACCCGGCTTGGCGATCTGCGGCAAGACCTTGGTGTAACCGTCGAACTTGAGAATACGCCCCTTGGCCCGCAGCTCGAAGCTACCGGCAGTCACGCTGACAGTGGTCGACAGGTATTGCGCCGGTGGCATCTGGCAGGCCACGAACTGGCGCCAGATCAGCTCATACAGGCGCTCGGCGTCACGCTCCATGCCCGACAGCTTGCTGGGGTGGGTGTTGACGTCCGAAGGACGGATCGCTTCGTGCGCCTCCTGGGCGCCTTCCTTGCTGCTGTAGACATTCGGCGCATCAGGCAGGTATTTCTTGCCGAACTCGCTCTCGATGTAGCTGCGCGCCATGCTCACCGCATCGGCCGACAGGTTGGTCGAGTCGGTACGCATATAGGTGATGTAGCCCGCTTCGTAAAGACGCTGGGCCATCATCATGGTCTTCTTCACGCCGAAGCCCAGGCGGTTGCTGGCAGCCTGCTGCAGGGTCGAGGTGATGAATGGCGCAGAAGGCTTGCTGCTGGTCGGCTTGTCTTCGCGCTTGGCAATGCTGTAGCTGGAGGCCTTGAGCTTCTCCAGTGCCGCCATGGCCTGGGCTTCGTTAAGCGGTTTGAAAGCCTCGCCGTTCTCGCGGGCCACCTCAAAGCGCACTTTGGCGCCCTTGGCGGTGCCCAGGTCGGCATGCACTTCCCAATACTCTTCCGGGTTGAAGGCGCGGATTTCGCGCTCACGCTCAACCACCAGTTTGACCGCTACCGACTGGACCCGACCGGCCGACAGGCCGCGAGCAACCT
This sequence comes from Pseudomonas sp. StFLB209, assembly GCF_000829415.1. Lineage (NCBI taxonomy): Bacteria > Pseudomonadati > Pseudomonadota > Gammaproteobacteria > Pseudomonadales > Pseudomonadaceae > Pseudomonas > Pseudomonas sp. StFLB209. Next base: position 6,193,878 of record NZ_AP014637.1, read on the forward strand.
TGGCCCAGAGCAGCGGCGAAACCATGTAACCAACGACACGGTCGAGAAAGCGACGCGCCTGCTGGGCATTGACCCGGGCGATATCCAGTTCGCCAGGCTCGGAGAAGGCTTCCTGGATGGCTTTTTTGGTGATCTCGTTGAACACCACGCGCTTGTAGCGCTCATCATCACCACCGATGGCCTCGCGCAGGTGCCAGGCAATGGCTTCCCCTTCGCGGTCCAAGTCCGTTGCCAGGTAAATGGTGTCGGCATCCTTGGCCAGCTTGCGCAGCTCTTCGATGACCTTTTCCTTGCCCGGCAGAATCTCGTACTTGGCTTTCCAGCCCTGATCGGGATCAACGCCCATTCGCGCCACCAGCTGGCGACGGGCCTTTTCCTTGGGGCTCAGCGCCGGAGCATCGCCGGCAACCGCCTTGCCACGCTTGGCAGCAGGCTCCTTGGAGGCACTGGCCGAACCGCTGGTGGGCAGGTCACGGATATGGCCGATACTCGACTTCACCACGTACTGGTTGCCCAAATACTTGTTGATGGTCTTGGCCTTAGCCGGGGATTCCACGATGACCAGCGATTTGCCCATGGATCAGAAAATTCCTGAATACGATAAATGAAAGACAGACGCGAGCCTGTAAAGGCATCGCTATATATAGTGGCTACAGAGTGAGGTCAAGCCGCGCCAATGGTAGCGTTGCGCCTCACGGCCTGGAAAAAAGACTTTCTTCGGCCTGGACCAAAGCAAAGCGCGGCACGCGCTCGCCGTCAACCTCGACAGTTTCCTGAAACATTGTCAGAGGTCTTACCCACATACCGTAGTCCCCGTACAGCGCTTGATAAAAGACCACGTACTCTTCGGTCTCAGAGTGCCGCGCGACGCTGAAAACGCGGTACTGCGGCCCTTTGTAATGACGATAAAGTCCTGGTTGCAAGTGCATGCGGTAATCCCCGGAAAAAAATTACATATTTTGAAAAAAATGCCGTCGATAAAACGCAAAAGCCGGGGCACAAGGCCCCGGCCAATGCAATCAGGATGAATCAGACCCGCTCGAAGACGGTGGAAATACCCTGACCCAGACCAATACACATGGTTGCCACACCCAAGCGGCCGCCATTTTGTTTCATGACGTTGAGCAAGGTGCCCGAGATCCGCGCACCGGAACAACCGAACGGGTGACCCAAAGCAATCGCGCCGCCATGCAGGTTAACCTTCTCGTTCATCTTGTCGAGCACTTTCAGGTCCTTGAGCACCGGCAGCGCCTGCGCCGCGAACGCTTCGTTGAGCTCGAAGAAGTCGATATCAGCAATCGACAGGCCGGCACGCTTGAGCGCCTTCTGCGTCGCAGGTACAGGTCCGTAGCCCATGATCGCGGGGTCTACGCCGGCCACCGCCATCGAACGGATCACCGCCAACGGCTCCAGCCCCAGGTCTTTGGCACGCTGGGCAGACATTACGATCATGCATGACGCGCCGTCAGTAATCTGCGAACTGGTACCGGCGGTCACGGTGCCGCCCTTGGGGTTGAAGGCTGGCTTCAAGGCTGCCAGGCCTTCCAGAGTGGTCTCGGGACGAATGGTTTCATCCTGAGCAAACACCTTGAGGAAACCGTCTTCGTCATAGCCCTGCATCGGAATGATCTCGTCCTTGAAACGCCCCTCCACAGTGGCCTTGTGGGCCAGTTGGTGAGAGCGCAGGGCGAATGCATCCTGCTGCTCGCGGCTGATGCCATGCATCTTGCCCAGCAACTCGGCAGTCAGCCCCATCATCCCCGAAGCCTTGGCAGCATAGAGCGACAGGTGCGGGTTAGGGTCCACACCGTGCATCATCCCCACATGGCCCATGTGCTCGACACCGCCGACCACGAAAACATCACCGTTGCCGGTCATGATTGCCTGGGCGGCCGTGTGCAGCGCGCTCATCGACGAGCCGCACAGACGGCTGACCGTCTGGGCTGCCGAGGTATGCGGAATCTGGGTCAGCAGCGAGGCCATGCGGGCGATGTTCCAGCCCTGCTCCAGGGTCTGGTTGACGCAGCCCCAGATCACGTCTTCGACTTCTGCAGGATCGACCTTGTCGTTACGCTCCAGCAGCTTGCTGATCAGGTGCGCCGACATGTCCTCGGCGCGGGTATTGCGGTGCATGCCGCCCTTGGAGCGGCCCATGGGTGTGCGCGCGAAGTCGACGATCACCACATCTCTTGGATTCAGACTCATGGGTTGTTACTCCTTGACTGGCGCTTGACCGAAGAAACGCTGGCCGGTACGGGCCATCTCACGCAGTTTCGCGGTCGGTTCATACAGGGCGCCCAGTTCGGCATAGCGGTCAGCCAGGGCCACGAATTCAGCTACGCCAATCGAATCGATGTAACGCAGTGCCCCACCACGGAACGGAGGGAAGCCAATGCCGTAGATCAGCCCCATGTCAGCCTCGGCGGCCGTCTCGACGATACCGTCTTCAAGGCAGCGGACAGTCTCCAGGCACAGCGGGATCATCATCCAGTTGATGATGTCCTCATCGCTCAGCTCGCGCTGCTCGTAGACAATCGGCTTGAGCACGTCGAGCACCTCAGGGTCGGTGACCTTCTTCGGCTTGCCCTTCTTGTCGGTTTCATACGCGTAGAAACCCTTGCCGTTCTTCTGCCCAAGACGCTTGGCGTCATACAGGACATCGATAGCCGAGCGGCGGTCGTCTTTCATCCGATCCGGGAAGCCTTCAGCCATCACGTCGCGACCATGGTGGCCGGTGTCGATACCGACCACGTCCATCAGGTACGCCGGGCCCATCGGCCAGCCGAATTTTTCCATGATCTTGTCAATGCGCACGAAGTCGACACCGGCACTGACCAGCCGGGCAAAACCGCCAAAATACGGAAACAGCACCCGGTTGACCAAAAAGCCCGGGCAGTCATTGACCACAATCGGGTTCTTGCCCATTTTCTTGGCATAGGCAACGGTGGTTGCCACGGCTTGTTCGCTGGACTTCTCGCCACGGATCACTTCCACCAGCGGCATCATGTGCACCGGGTTGAAGAAGTGCATGCCGACGAAGTTTTCCGGGCGTTTGAGCGCCTTGGCCAACAGGTTGATGGAGATGGTCGAGGTGTTCGACGCCAGGATGGTGTTTTCGCCAACCTGTTCTTCCACCTCAGCCAGCACCGCCTGCTTGACCTTGGGATTCTCCACCACAGCTTCGACCACCAGATCGACGTGGCCGAAGTCGCCGTAAGACAGGGTCGGACGAATGGCATTGAGCGCTTCGGCCATTTTTGCCGGCGTCAGGCGGCCTTTCTCGACCCGGTTACCAAGCAGCTTGGACGCTTCGTTGAGACCCAGCTGGATGGCCTCTTCGCGGATGTCCTTCATCAGGATCGGCGTGCCTTTGACTGCTGACTGGTAGGCGATGCCGCCTCCCATGATGCCCGCGCCCAGCACCGCCGCCTGCTTGACCTCGCGGGCTTGCGCATCATAGGCCTTGGCCTTGCGCTTGAGCTCCTGATCGTTAAGGAACAGGCCAATCAGGCTCTGCGCGGCAGAGGTCTTGGCCATTTTGACGAAGCCTGCGGCCTCGACTTCAAGTGCCTTGTCACGACCGAAACTGGCAGCTTTCTGAATGGTCTTGATCGCTTCGACCGGCGCCGGGTAGTTAGGGCCGGCTTGACCGGCGACAAAGCCCTTGGCTGTCTCGAAGGCCATCATCTGCTCGATCGCATTGAGCTTGAGCTTTTCGAGCTTGGGCTGGCGCCTGGCCTTGTAATCGAACTCGCCGCTGATCGCGCGCCTGATCAGATCCAGCGCCGCTGCGCGGAGCTTGTCGGCCTCGACCACGGCATCGACTGCACCGACTTTCAGCGCATCTTCGGCGGTGTTTTCCTTACCCGAAGCAATCCATTCGATGGCGTTGTCGGCACCGATCAGACGTGGCAGGCGCACTGTGCCGCCAAACCCGGGGTAGATGCCCAGCTTGACTTCCGGCAGGCCGACTTTGGCACCGCTGGCCATGACTCGGTAGTCGGCCGCCAGGCACATTTCCAGGCCACCGCCCAGTGCAATGCCATTGATCGCGGCCACAGTCGGCACACCCAGGTCTTCAAAGTCGCTGAAGATCCGGTTGGCCTGCAGGTTGCCGGCGATCAGCTCGGCGTCGGGCAACTGGAAATTGTCGACGAACTCGGTGATATCGGCGCCGACAATGAAGACATCCTTACCGCTGGTGACGATCACCCCGGTGACCGACGCATCGGCCTTGAGGGTATCGACCACCTGACGCAACTCGTCGAGGGTAAGGCGATTGAACTTGTTGACGGACTCACCCTTGAGATCGAAATTCAATTCGACGATGCCACCTTCAAGAGCCGTAACCGTGATGGCTTTACCTTCGTAAATCATCAACTGATCTCCACGATATGGAAGCTGAACAATACACACCGGGCCTTACAGCCCGACGAGACCACGACGTCGCCGTCAATGAACACACCAGATCACAGGCTCACCGCCGACGTGGCAGTCCGAATTCTGTAAGAGCCGTCTGACACCAAACGCTCAATTCATACGCCCGTTTGACTTGGGTACGCACACCTTCATGCAAAACCGGTTAATTGTCAATTCGCCGCCCCGGTCATCAATACCGTGCTTCGGCCAGATGCCAGCCTTGCCTGGAAAACAGAATAGTCGCTGCCAGTCGCATTCCCCTGTTCGAGGAGCGGCGCGACGAAGTATGGGTCAAAGTTCATCCCTTGCCCGTGCACCGTCATGGTTCACAGCAATAAATAGTAAGGAAAGAAAGCGACAAAACGGAGCAAAGCGGCTAGAGTTCAGCCAGCGCTGAAGCGATGACCGTTCGAGGCACTGCAACCACGGCATTGCACCGTCAGCCCACAGAATTACCGGCCTGCCTGGCCACCCCCGGCCCGATATGACTATCGGGCTTTTTTATGGGCGACGATCAGAGCCGGGCGAGCGCCTTCATCGCCTCATTAATATGCTGCAACACTTGAGCATCGCCACGCTCCCCCCAGTACAGGGAGAGCATCCGGGCATCCACCTCGACCTTGTAGACATCGCCCGGCAACCCTTGCAAATGGGCCATGACCCGCTCATCCGCGCAAGGCTCACGCCAGCGATTGACCCACGTCCCCGGCTCGGTTTGCCAGTATTGCCATTGGCCAGATTCTGCCGACCGGCGCGGGCAGTGATACTGCGCGCAGGAACCAGGCGGCTCGCGCAGCAACCAGTGCGGCCACTCTTCCCGTGCCAGTTGCATACCCAGCCCCAGGCGCCGTGCTTCAAGGCGCAGCGCCATTCTTGTGCTCTGTCTGCGTGATGGCAGCATCCACACCAGCGGGCTGAGCATCACACAAATGATTGACAGAATGATCCAGCCCGTCATATTTCTTGCCCCCGCGCTATCCAGACCAGATAACAATCATTAATAAAACGGCCGCTAGAAGGCCTGCCCAGACGGGCGCGAAAAGGCCATACTGGCTTCAACGCATTGTTCCGGAGGTTACTCTCATGCCGTATCAACACATTTTGGTCGCCATAGACCTGACCGACGAATGCGACCCGGTCATCAAGCGCGCTCGCCTGCTGGCCCAGGCCAGCGGTGCCACGTTATCTTTCGTGCATATCGTCGAACCCATGGCCATGGCCTTTGGTGGCGACGTGCCGATGGACCTGTCCCAGTTGCAGCAGCAGCAATTTGACCAGGCCCAGGCGAAGCTGGACCTTATCAAACAGAAATACCCGGAAGTTCTGGTCGGCAAAAGCCACCTGACCTATGGCCAGCCACGCCAGGAAATCCACAAACTGGCCAAGGAGCACGGCTGCGACCTGATCGTCGTTGGCAGCCACGGCCGCCACGGCCTGGCCCTGTTGCTGGGTTCTACAGCCAATGACGTGCTGCACGGTGCGCCTTGTGATGTGCTTGCAGTACGCCTGAACAAGCAGGACTGATACTGCAACGCGCCTGACGCAGTCTGGCAGGTGCGCGCCCTGTGGCGCGCCCTGCCCGCCTGTCAGTCGTCCAGTTCAGCCCAGCGCTCCAACAGCGCATCCAGCTCAGCCTGGACCGTCTCGACCTGGGCCAGTACCGCCGTGACCTCGGTAGACGGCCGCTGATAGAACGCCGGCTGGGTGATTTGCTCGTTCAACGCCGCCAAGCGGGTTTCAGTTTCGTCGATCCGGCCAGGCAAGGCCTCCAGTTCGCGCTGCTCCTTGTAGCCGAGCTTTTTCTTCGCCACTGGTGCGGCCTGCACCGGTGCAGCGCTTGCTGTTGGCTTGGGTGCGACCACAGCACTATTGAGTTCCGATTTGCCTGACTTGCTGTCAGTCACTCCCAACAGACGTGGCGAGCCGCCCTGACGCAACCAGTCCTGGTAGCCACCGACGTACTCACGGACCTTGCCACCGCCCTCGAAAACCAGGGTACTGGTGACCACGTTGTCCAGGAAGGCCCGGTCGTGGCTGACCATCAACACGGTACCTTTGTAGTTCGACAGAACCTCTTCGAGCAACTCCAGGGTTTCAACGTCCAGGTCGTTGGTAGGCTCGTCAAGCACCAGCAGGTTGGCCGGCTTGCTGAACAGCTTGGCCAGCAACAGCCGCGCCCGCTCACCACCGGACAGCGCCTTGACCGGCGTGCGGGCACGCTGCGGGCTGAACAGGAAATCGCCCAGGTAACTCAGTACGTGGCGATTCTGGCCGTCGATCTCGATAAAGTCGCGACCTTCGGAAATGTTGTCGATGACGGTCTTTTCCAGATCCAACTGATGGCGCAACTGGTCAAAGTAAGCGACCTCAAGCTTGGTCCCTGTCTGCACGTCACCGCCGGTCGCCTGCAGATCGCCCAGCATCAGTTTGAGCAGGGTGGTCTTGCCGGTACCGTTGGCACCCAACAGGCCAATCCGGTCCTCGCGCTGCAGGACCATAGAGAAGTCCTTGACCAGCTCAGGACCGCCCGGATGGGCGAAGCTGACATTTTCCAGCACGATGACCTGCTTGCCGGATTTCTCCGCCGACTCGATCAGAATATTGGCCTTGCCGGTCCGTTCACGACGCTCACTGCGCTCGACACGCAACGCCTTGAGCGCACGCACACGGCCTTCGTTACGGGTGCGCCGCGCCTTGATCCCCTGGCGAATCCAGACTTCTTCCTGAGCCAGACGCTTGTCGAACAGCGCATTGGCGGTTTCTTCGGCGGCCAGCATGGCTTCCTTGTGCACCAGAAAACTTGCGTAGTCGCCGTTCCAGTCGATCAGCCCGCCGCGATCAAGCTCCAGAATGCGGGTCGCCAGGCTCTGCAGGAAGGCCCGGTCGTGGGTGATGAACAAGACCGCGCCCTGGAAGTCCTTGAGTGCCTCTTCGAGCCAGGCAATCGCACCGATATCCAGGTGGTTGGTCGGTTCGTCGAGCAACAGCAGGTCAGGCTCGCAGACCAGCGCCTGAGCCAGCAGCACCCGACGGCGCCAGCCACCGGACAACTCGGCCAGGGTCTTGTCAGCCGGCAACTGCAGGCGGCTCAGGGTGCTGTCGACCACCTGCTGCAGGCGCCAGCCATCACGGGCTTCCAGCTCCTGCTGAACATGCATGAGTTTGTTCAGGTCGTCTTCGGTGACGCAGTTCTGGGCCAGATGGTGATATTCAGCCAGCAGCGAGCCAACCCCGTCCAGGCCTTCGGCGACCACATCGAACACGGTGCGCTCATCAGCCGCCGGCAGCTCCTGAGGCAACTCGCCAATTTTCAGGCCAGGTGCGCGCCAGATACTGCCGTCGTCGGGCTTTTGAACGCCCTTGACCAGCTTGAGCATGCTGGATTTGCCTGTGCCATTGCGGCCGATGATGCACACCCGCTCACCGCGGGCGATCTGCCAGGAGACCTTGTCCAGCAACGGCATGGCGCCGAATGCAAGGGACACTTCGCTGAATTTGAGCAGGGTCATGAGCTTCTCCAAAAACCGGGCGCGCATTCTACCCGAGATAGAGTCCCGCTGTCGGCAGCAGGACGAAATGACTCGCTTGCACCCCCGGTAATTATTTCCGGACACGTCACAGGCAGTCGCGCCACTTTCAACCCAAGCAGGCAAAAGGCTAAAGTAACGGCACTTTTCACGACTCAACAGCCCGGAAGTCCCATGCGCGGTCGTTTGTTCAGCCTAGTATCCTGTCTGCTTCTTTCCGCAACCGCTGCCATGCAGGTCCAGGCAGCGGATATCACCCAACAGCGCAAACTCTATGACGAGGCCAAGAGAGCCCTGGCCAAAGGCGACACCGGCCCCTACATGCGCTCTGCAGCAGCGCTGGCCGACTACCCGTTGCAACCGTATCTGGAATACGACGAACTGACCGCCCGTCTGAAGAGCGCCAGCAACGCCGAAATAGAAAAGTTTCTCGCCGAGCACGGCGACCTGCCCCAGGCCAACTGGATGAAATTGCGCTGGCTGCGCTGGCTGGCCGAGCGCGGTGACTGGCAGACCTTCGTCAAGTATTACGATGAAAAGATGAATTTCACCGAGCTGGACTGCCTGTACGGCCAGTACCAGATCAACAATGGTCAGCGCGCCGAAGCCTACGCCAGCGCAGAAAAACTGTGGATGACCATCAAGAGCCTGCCAGGCTCGTGCGATACGCTGTTCGCCCAGTGGGCCGCTGCCGGACAATTGACCGAGCAGAAGCGTTGGCAGCGCGCCAAGCTGGCCGCCCAGGCACGCAACTACAGCCTGGCAACCACACTGGTCAACAGCCTCAATTCGCTGGCACCGCAGGGCAAGCTGTTGCTGGCGGTGGCGCAGAAACCGGAAATGCTCGACAACCCGGCGCAGTTCAGGCCGGTGGACGAAGCCATGTCGGATGTGGTCGGTCTCGGTCTGCGGCGCCTGGCCCGCCAGGATCCGCCGAAAACCCTGGCGATGCTCGACAGCTACGCCACCACAATGCACTTCTCCAAAGAAGAAAAGGTCGAGATCGCCAAGGAGATTGGCCTGACCCTGGCGCGTCGTTATGACGACCGGGCACTGGAGATCATGAGCCGCTACGACCCTGACCTGCACGATGACACCGTCAGCGAATGGCGCATGCGCCTGCTGTTGCGCCTGGGGCGCTGGCAAGAAGCTTATGACCTGGCACGCCGCCTGCCGGCCGACCTGGCCGACACCAACCGCTGGCGCTACTGGGAAGCGCGTGCGCTAGAGCTGGCGCAACCGGGCAACCCGCAAATTCCGGCCTTGTACAAACAAGTCGCGCAAGAACGGGACTTCTATGGTTTTCTGGCCGCCGACCGCACCCAGAGCCCGTACCAGCTGAACAACAAACCGCTGGTTCTTAGCCAGGCCACGATCAACAAGGTGCGCAACACCCCCGGCATTCGCCGTGCGCTGGAATTTCACAATCGCGGCGAGATCGTCGATGGCCGGCGCGAGTGGTATCACGTCAGCCGGCATTTCAACCGCGACGAAATGGTTGCCCAGGCCAAACTGGCCTATGACCTGAAATGGTACTTCCCGGCAATCCGCACCATCAGCCAGGCCAAATATTGGGATGATCTGGATATCCGCTTCCCGATGGCTTATCGCGACACGCTGGTGCGCGAAGCCAAAGTGCGGGGCCTGCATTCGAGCTGGGTATTTGCTATCACCCGTCAGGAAAGTGCGTTCATGGACGACGCCCGTTCCGGCGTGGGCGCCAGTGGCCTGATGCAGTTGATGCCGGCCACGGCCAAAGAGACCGCAAAACGCTTCAATATTCCGCTGGCCTCACCGCAACAGGTGTTTAACCCCGATACCAATATTCAGTTGGGCGCGGCGTTTCTGAGCCAGGTGCACGGGCAGTTCAACGGCAACCGGGTATTGGCGTCGGCGGCCTACAACGCAGGTCCAGGACGGGTGCGTCAGTGGCTCAAGGGTGCCAACCACCTGGCATTCGATGTCTGGGTGGAAAGCATCCCGTTCGACGAGACGCGCCAGTATGTGCAGAACGTGTTGTCGTACTCGGTGATCTACGGCCAGAAGCTGAATAACCCGCAGCCGCTGGTGGACTGGCACGAACGATTCTTTGACGATTTGTAGAACCGGCCGGGCTGTCGTACTGCAAACACGGCGCCTCGCAGGAGCCGCTTTAGCTGCGAAGCCTTTCGCGGCCAAAGCGGATCACCGCCCGGCCGCTCCTACAAGATAAGCATTAAAAATCAATTGGCTGTGATTTGTTTGATGAGAGAGCGGTGGTCGCCACAACGGCCCCGCTCCTACTCCAGAACTTCCACCCGCATCCCCACCTCCAGCCGTCCTTCGCCATCGCTGACCAGGTTTTGCCCGAACAGGATTTCGTTTTCGATCAGACGGTAGCTCTTGAGGGTATTGAGCGGTTCGCGATCGGGACTGCGCTGGCCGGTGGCGGGGTCGATGGTGGTCAGGACACAGCGCGAGCAGGCCTTGAGTACCCGCAATTCCAGTTCGCCGATGCGGATGCGCTTCCAGCTGTCTTCGGCATAAGGCTCAGCGCCGCTGATCACCAGATTGGGTCGAAAGCGCAGCATCTCCTGCGGCCGACCGATACGCGCAGAGAGGTCGTCCAGAGACCCCTGACCAATCAGCAACAGCGGAAAACCATCAGCGAACCCGACTTTGTCGTCGATCGTCCCGTAACCATCGGGCAGCCAGCGTGCACGGGCCTGAGGGACATGCACCACCCGCACTGGTTTGCCAATGAAGGCACTGGCCCACTCGGCCGCCTCGTCACCGGCGTCCGGCACCTGCAAACTATCACGCCATACGGTGACACCGCGCAGGTTATCGGCCCGGTCTTCAGGCAACGCCACATCAAGCGCCGTGAAGCCTGGCGCTGAGAATGTCACGCCGCCAGAGGCATTCCACAGCACCGACAACTGCGACATGTGCGGCAATGCACGCTGGGTGAGAAAACGCCCGGTAGCGGCATCGACCAGCATCCAGCGCCGGTCGCCAACCAGCCCCAAGGCATCGAAAGCAGCGCTGTCGAGCACCTCGGGTTTGCACGACTTCAAGGGATAGCGGTAAAGCGCACTCAGTTGCAACATGGCCTGTTCCTGGTGGAGTTCAGGCCACAGATTACACTGGCCTCAGCCGTACACCATCACTAACCGTTCACGAACAACATCGACCAGCTTGTCCGGCTGGAACTTGGACAGGAAGTTATCGCAACCGACTTTCTTGACCATCGATTCGTTGAAGCTGCCCGACAGCGAAGTGTGCAACACCACATACAAGCCCTTGAGCCGTGGGTCGTTGCGAATCTCGGTGGTCAGTCGGTATCCGTCCATTTCCGGCATCTCTGCGTCGGTGAACACCATCAGCAGCTTCTCGTTCATGTCCTGGCCGGTGTCGGCCCAGGCTTTGAGCATGTTCAGCCCCTTGAGACCATTGCTGGCGGTATGCAGCTTGATGCCGAGCTGCGACAAGGTATCGCGCAACTGGTTGAGTGCGACCTTGGAGTCATCCACCAACAGAATTTCCAGACCCTTGGCGCGTTCCAGAATCGGATCCTCAAGCTTTTCGGTCGACACCCGGGCGTTGTAGGGCACGATCTCGGCCAGCACCTTCTCGACATCGATGACTTCGACCAGTTGGTCGTCGACCTTGCTGATTGCCGTCAGGTAGTGCTGGCGACCGGCGCTGGCCGGTGGCGGCATGATGGCATCCCAATTCATGTTGATGATGCGGTCCACGCCGCCCACCAGGAACGCCTGCACCGAGCGGTTGTATTCAGTGACGATAATCGTGCTGTTCGGGCCCGGCACCAGCGGCCGCATGCCGATCGCTTGCGACAGGTCAATAACCGGCAGGGTCTGGCCGCGCAGGTTGACCACGCCACAGACGAACGAATGGCGTTGTGGCATGAGCGTCAGCTTGGGCAGTTGCAGCACTTCCTGAACCTTGAAGACGTTGATCGCAAACAACTGGCGGCCCGCCAGCCGGAACATGAGGATTTCCAGGCGGTTCTCGCCCACCAACTGGGTACGCTGATCCACTGTGTCGAGAATGCCAGCCATGTAGAACTCCTGAAGCGTTAATGACGATACGTCTGCCCGGTGTATCGGCCGAAGCCGCTCAGACCTTAGCCTGTGCACCCGGGCTTTATCGCGAAATGGCAACCCACTGACTCCACCCGACACCTGATCAGACAACCGCCGGCGATCATTGATATCATATTAGCATCATGCTTTACTGGCTTTACCTTGCCAACTGCCTTGACGATATATATGTCGTTACGGGTCAGATCTTTTTTCAAGTATCAAAGAATTTGATGCTAGGGGTAACCCTGAGTCCAACTCAGGGCAAACCTGATATTCGCCTTATTCAATAGATATTATTGTGACACCATTCTCAATACATGAATGGAGTCAGGCTGTTGTTGTGCGTGCAGGCTCAAGCCCTGCCCCATGCGCGGCCGCCAAGGGGCAATGAAGCAAGCCTGCGCATCAGGGATCAAGTCGACGGCTGAGATTTTCGGCACTGGCTGGCTAATGCGTGCCGATAGACATCATATAGCCACCATCGAACAATATTCAGAATCCCCCTACAGACTTTCAGCTGAAATAGACATTAACTGTCTGGCATTCCCCGCGAGCGCTCTGTCTACGCGATCGATGAAGTACGGAGACCCAGAATGCTGAACAGTAATCAATGGCAGCAGCGACATGACCAGGTGCTGGATGAATGCCTGAGGTTGCTGGACCGCTCCGAAGACTGCCTGGCGCATCTGGAGATGATCGCCAACGACAAGGACGCTATCAAAGGCCTGCAAAGCACCTTGCGCTCACTCACCGAGAAAGCCGTCGGCGCAGCACTGCACAGTACCGCCAGCTTTGCTGGCCAGTTGCAGCAACAACTCGAAGGCCTGGGTGATGACATGCTGCAGCACGAAGCCCTGCGCACACTCAGAGACTGCCTGGGCCTGCTGGCCTGGCAACTGGAACTGATTGACCCGCAGACCGGCGAGCTGGGCATGGACGACAGCGAACAACACGAACTGCTCAACCGTCTTGCCGACCAGACCCGCGCAGCACCCAGGGCCGGTTGTTGATGCGGGGCAGACAAAAATATCCACACGCAACAAATAAGCCTTACGCTATCAATCAGCACAAACGCATTGCCGATGGTTTCGATATCAGGCATATCTTCGTTCATCAATACGGTTAAGTATTGCATTGCGATAACGGTTTGCTTGTCTGTAGCGCACCCATTGGGTCGCTGTCGCCGTGGACCACCAGCCAAGACTTTTCAATGATCGCCTTAATACCCCTGCGCAACTTGATCTCTCGCTTGTGCCCTATGGGCAACCGTTATGCCCTGGTGCTGACAGCCACACTCGGGACGCTCGCCACCCTCGCCAACACACTGGTTTATTGGCATACGCAGACACTGCCCGGCGCGTTGTTGCTGTTCAATCTGCTGACCTTGATCCTGCTCTGGCTGCCACAGCTGGGCGCACGCCAGGACGTTTGCCTGACCCCTGTTGAACTGGCCGAACACATGTTGCAGGTGCAAAAGACCGAGCGCCAACGACTCAGCCGCGAACTGCACGACGATATCGGCCAGATGCTCACTGCCGCCCGCCTGCAGCTCGACTGGTTGCAACGGCGCCTGCCGGACGATTGTCACGAACAGGGACGATTGCTCAACAACACACTGCAAGAGACGCTGGACAAGATCCGCGACCTGTCGAGCATCCTCAATCCGCGCCAGCTCTCAAGTCTGGGGCTGGAAGCGAGCCTGCGCTCGCATCTGGTACGCACCCTGGCCGACAGCGAGGTACGCTGGACCTTCGACTGCCCGCAACCGCTCAATGGCATTGCAGAAGAGATCGCCGTTGCCGCCTTCCGGATTACCCAGGAAGCGGTAACCAACATGCTGCGCCATGCTCAGGCACGCAACCTGGTGGTGCGCCTGCAACGTCTGCCCCACGGCTTGTCGCTGTTCATTCAGGACGATGGCCAGGGTTTCGAGCCAGCCTTGAGCCCCGCCCAGGAAAACCAGCGCGGTATCGCCGGCATGAGCGAACGGGCGTGCCTGCTCGGCGGCGCCTGGTCGCTGCACAGCGAACCAGGCGTCGGCACTCGTATTGAAGCCGTTTTCCCGTGGGCCCCACGCAACCAGCAACGGGCCCGCCCGCACAAGACCTGATCATGACCTGCACACTCTTACTGATCGACGACCACTCCCTGATCCGTGCCGGCATCCGCGCCATGGTTGCCGACATTCCCGGCTTCAGCGTGATCGGCGAAGCCGCTGACGGTGACCACCTGCCCGAACTGGCCCTGAGCCTGGACCCGGATATCGTCCTGCTGGACATCTCGATGAAGCAGACCAGTGGCCTGGATGCCCTGCAACAGCTATTGCGGGCAAGACCGCACAGCAAAGTGCTGATCATCTCGATGCATACCGAACCGGCACTGATCATGCGCGCCTTGCAGACCGGCGCCCACGGCTACCTGCTCAAAGACACCACCGCAACCGAGCTGCAGCACGCGCTCCTGGCGCTGGCAGCGGGCGAGCGCTATCTCAGCCCGGCGATTGCCCACACCGTCATCAATCAGGCGTTGCTCGGGACGCCGAGCCTGCCTCTGAACACCCAGGACAGCCTCAACCTGACGGCCCGGCAACTGGAAATCCTGCGCCTGATCGTGCGCGGCAAATCCACCCGGGAAATTGCCTCGGGCCTGGGCCTGTCGGTCAAAACCGTCGAGACCCACCGCGCGCAAATCATGAAGCGCTTGCAGATCTACGACATCGCAGGCCTGGTGCTGTACTGCGTACGCGAACGAATCATCAGTCTGGACGACTGAGCCACGGCGTCTCACTGTCGCCCAACAGCGCCGAACCGGCTGGCAAATGCACCATCAAGGCAGCATGACGCGCCTCGAAACGCAGGTGCTGGCAGTTGAGGGGTTCGCCATCGAGGTTGATATCCAGCCCGTGGACTGACTTGAGCTCGATCCAGGGCAGGCGGGCCCGGACGAACATGTTCTCGATACCCAAGCCGCCGGCCAGCAAACCTTTCAGGGTGCCGACCAGTTCCTGTGGGGCCGGCAGGATACTGATGTCCAGCAAGCCATCGTCGGCCAGCGCATTGGGGCATAACACATGACCGCCGCCGGCCTGTCGACCGTTACCGATGCCCAATGCCAGCAAGTCTCCGGCCCAGTGAAAGTCTGGACCGCTCAGTTCGCCATAGGCCGCATGCAGCTCACTGAAACGGGTCAGCCCAGTAAACAGGTATGCAGCGCCGCCGAGCACCTTTTTCAGGTCTTCGGAGGTATTGGCCGTCACCTGGCTGCCAAAGCCGCCGGTGGCCATGTTCAGAAACAGTCGCCCATCGACCTCGCCCAGATCGACGGCGCGCGCCGGAACGTCCAGCAGATCAAGTGCTGCATCGACCTCAAGCGGTACACCAGCGGCGTGGGCAAAATCGTTGGCAGTGCCCAGCGGCAGAATCACCAGGCTCACAGGCTGATCAGCCGTACGACTGAGCGCCAGCGCTTCGGCGATATCGCGCAGGGTGCCGTCGCCGCCTCCGGCGATCACCTGCCGATGACCGGCGGCCAGGGCTTCGGCAACCAGCCGCTGGGCATCGCCGGCTTCCCAGGTCAGACGCACATCAAGCTCCCACCCCTGCTCGCGCTTGCGGGCAACCGCATCGCGGACCTGCTCGTTGAGCGACTGCTTGCCATGAAGAATCAGAATCGCTCTGCGTTGTGCCATGACACTCCCCTGTGTTTGATCAAAGGTTGCTGTCTATCCCGCGACTCTTGGTTCGGTGCATGACAGGTCTGCTTATGACCCCGGACGAAGTGAAAGCGCTCGCGGCTTCGAAGATTTTTTTATCCGGGCGCCATGGCCTCGTTGCCCCGTGTTTATTGAGCCATATTGCCATCAGGCGCCTTGACACGCTCTAGCGCCGGCAAAACCCGGACGAGAAACTCCACGTTTTCTGTTGCATGAGCTTTACTGTCAAAAAAGCTGCTCAAGGAGGTTTGCGCTATGAATCAAGGACTCATCCCGCAACACAACGGTAATACGCCGACCGACCGTGCCCGGGCCAATGCCCGCATGACCTCCTCCTGCAGCCAGACCGCCACATCCTTGACAGACGCCAGACCAACCTCGACTTATTGACCCACACCGCTACTGATCAGCCATGGATCGATACCCAACCAAAGGATTAATAGCAGTGAGTGAGCGCCATGCGTTTACAACCCGTTGACAGTCTTTCCCTGACCCGTACCAGCCTGGTGGAATACTTCCTGTTTGGTATCCGTCTGGCCCATGGTCTGGCCTGCATTCTGCCAGGGCTGGTGATTCTGGCCCTCGACCCCGCAGCACCCGCAGATGCCGCCAAAGGGCAACTGGGCATGCTGCTGGTGTTCGGCATCCTCAGCGTGGTGGTATTCCAGGCCTTGGGGGTGTATTCCGAAGCGCTGTTCAGCAACTCGGTGCGCCTGCGCATGATCGTGTTTGCCTGGACCGCCGCATTCGGTCTGCTGCTGATCATGCACCACATGATGGATGTGCTCGAAGCGGTCGATCAGGACCAGCTGTTGCTCTGGTATCTGGCGACTCTGGGATTGCTGAGCATCGTGCGGCTGATGCTGCTGGTGCTGTTCCGTCAACAAATGAAAAAGGGCGTATTCCTGCAGACGGCGGTGATTCTCGGCGCGACGGAGAACGGCCTGCGGCTGGCCGAGTATCTGGTCGAACATCAGGACATCCGTTCCGGGGTCATCGGTTTTATCGACGATCGCATCGGGCGCATGCCCAAGACGGTCGCCAACCTGCCTTTGCTGGGCAACACCGGCGACCTGGAGCGGCTGATCCGCGAAGACAAGGTCACTCAGGTGCTGGTGGCGCTGCCATGGACTGCAGAAAACCGCATGGACTACATCATTCGCGAACTGCGTCGCCTGCCGGTCAATGTGTTGCTGGTGCCAGACATGATTGCCTTCCGGCACACCCACAACCGCATCACGGAAGTGGCCAGCCTGCCGATGTTCAACGCCTCCGATGTGCCGCTCAGTGGCTGGTCGCCGTTCATCAAGCGTGCCGAGGATATCGTTCTATCGTCGCTGGCCATCCTGGCCCTGTCGCCACTGATGCTGCTTATCGCTGCCGCGATCAAACTCGACTCCAAAGGGCCGGTGCTGTTCCGCCAGAAGCGCTACGGCTACAACAACCGCCTCATCGAGGTATTCAAGTTTCGCTCCATGCATCAGCACCAGGCTGATGCCTCAGCGGAAAAACAGACCACCCGCAACGACGCCAGGGTTACGCGGGTCGGGCGCTTCATCCGCAAGACCAGCCTGGATGAGCTGCCACAGCTGTTCAATGTAGTGGCCGGCAGCATGTCAATGGTGGGCCCGCGCCCCCATGCCACAGCCACCAAGGCGGCCGGCATTCTCTTCGAGCAAGCGGTGAAGGAGTACACCTCGCGCCACCGGGTCAAACCTGGCATTACCGGCCTGGCGCAGATCAAGGGCTACCGGGGTGAGACAGATACCGTCGAGAAAATCGAGAAGCGCGTCGAACTTGATCTTGAGTACATCGAAAACTGGTCCGTCTGGTTCGATCTCTACATCCTTCTGCGCACTGTTCCGGCAGTGCTACTCAACCGAGAGGTCTATTGATGAGCACCCTCATCCCCTGCATCGTCGCCGGTGGTTCCGGCACCCGACTCTGGCCGGTCTCTCGCGAAGCCATGCCCAAGCCGTTCATGCGCCTTCCCGATGGCGAAAGCCTGCTCCAGAAAACGTTCAACCGCGCCACCCACCTGCCGGGTGTCGAGCGCCTGCTGACCGTCACCAACCGTGAGGTGTACTTCCGCACGGTGGACGACTACCGCCCGTTGAACAAACAGCGGGCAAAACTGGACTTCATCCTGGAACCTGCCGGGCGCAACACGGCCCCGGCGATTGCCGCCGCGGCCTTGCATGTATCGACACTTTACGGGGCCCAAAGCCAGTTGCTGATTCTGCCGGCCGATCACCTGATCGCTGACGTGCCAGCGTTCGAGGCGGCGGTGGCCCGCGCCCGTGAGCTGGCCGAGCAAGGCTGGCTGGTGACCTTCGGTATTCTGCCCGACAAGCCGGAAACCGGCTTTGGCTACATCGAAAAGGGCCAGGCGCTCAACGGCGCCGGTTATCAGGTCGCGCGCTTCGTTGAAAAACCTGATGCCGCTACTGCCAAGGCCTGGGTCGATGGCGGTCTGCATCTGTGGAACGCCGGGATGTTCTGCCTGCGTGTCGATGTGCTGCTGGCAGAGCTGCAAGCCCATGCCCCCGACGTACTGGAAGCGGTGCAAGCGTGCCTGGACAAGAGCACCAGCAAGCAAGGCAGCAATGAATTGCAGCTCGAACTGGACGCTGAGCTGTTCGCTCAGGTGCCGGATATATCCATTGACTATGCGCTGATGGAGCGTTCGGCCAAGGTCGCGGTAGTGCCCTGCCAACTGGGCTGGAGCGATATCGGTTCGTGGCAGGCGCTGCGCGAGCTGACCCCGGCCGACGCCAATGGCAACCAGTTCAATGGCGAGACTGTTCTGCACGACGTG
This sequence comes from Pseudomonas sp. StFLB209, assembly GCF_000829415.1. Lineage (NCBI taxonomy): Bacteria > Pseudomonadati > Pseudomonadota > Gammaproteobacteria > Pseudomonadales > Pseudomonadaceae > Pseudomonas > Pseudomonas sp. StFLB209. The sequence continues at coordinate 6,212,439 of NZ_AP014637.1, forward strand.
CATAACTGCTACATCGACTCGCCCAAGCGGCTGGTCGGTGCGGTGGGGCTGGAAAACCTGATCATCATCGACACCCCCGATGCGCTACTGGTCGCCGATGGCAACCGCACCCAGGATGTGAAACTGATCGCCCAGCAACTCAAGCGTCAGAACCACGAGGCCTACCGCCTGCACCGCACAGTGACCCGGCCATGGGGCACCTACACCGTGCTGGAGGAAGGCAAACGCTTCAAGATCAAGCGCATCGTGGTTCACCCGCAGGCTTCGCTGTCACTCCAGATGCATCATCACCGCAGTGAACACTGGATCGTGGTCAGCGGCATGGCTACCGTCACCAATGGCGAACGCGAATTCATGCTCGACACCAACGAGTCGACCTTCATCAAACCCGGCCACACCCACCGGCTGGTCAACCCCGGTGTCATTGACCTGGTGATGATCGAAGTACAAAGCGGTGAGTACCTGGGCGAGGACGATATCGTGCGCTTTACCGACATTTATGGACGAGTGCCGGCCCAGGCCAACAAGGCCTGACCCTGGCGAAATGCAGAATTGCCCGCACCACCCGGCGTGGGCAACCGGACAGCGTTGCATCCTGGAATCGGCAGACAGGGATTGTTGAGGTTTCACCAAGGCGATACTGAAACAGCAACAGCCCCGATGTCGACATGACTGTTTTTCCCCGTCAGGGAGCTGTATTCATGCATCAGAAACGTTCACGGCTCTTGCAGAGCTTGCTGGTGGCAACCAGCGTACTGGCACTGAGTGCCTGTAATACTCCGGCCAGGGTTGGCCTGCCGGAGGACCAGGCCGTGATCGAGGCTGCGCAGAATGCCGGCCGCGAACTGGCCGGCAAGCCGCTGCCGGCCCAGAAGATTCGCTCTGGTGACACCCTGCGGATCGTCCGCAACACCGGTGAACCACCGACCATCTCGGCGTTCACCGCCAACTCGATTTACGAGCTGACCCTGTTTCAGGTGCTCACCGATGGCACCTTCTCGTACCCCTATATCGGTACTGTGCAGGCCGCCGGCCTGACCGTGCCGGAACTGACCCGACAATTGCAGAGCCGTCTGGAGAGCGTGTACCGCGAGACGGCGCTGACCATCAATATTTCCCAAGCGCCGGGCAACACCGTGTTCGTCGGTGGTGCGGTGCGCAACTCGGCGTCACTGCCGGTGACCGTGGCCACCACCCTGGATCAGGCGATTGTTGGCGCCGGCGGCGTGGCACCCGACGCCGATGCCCGTCAGGTGGCGCTGCTGCGCCTGGAGGATAACGGCCTGTACAAGACTTACCTGTTCGATTACAGCAAGTTCCTCTGGGCCTCCGCCGAAGCCCCGCGAGGGCCTGTGTGGCTGCAACGCGGTGATGTGGTGTTCGTTCCCAAGTCCTCGGTCGGCAACAAGGTCGACGGTGTCAACCTGTACTTCAACCAGTTGATCCCTTTCGCCAAATCGATCGGTCTGGGCCTGAACTACGAGTTGCGTAGTCAAAATTAATCGTCAGGGAATCAGACATGATCAGTATCCGTTCCTTTCGCGACCTGCTGCGCCTGTTCTTTATTTTCCGGCGAGAGGTCCAGACCACCGTCCTGGTGAGCTTCATCATCGTCGTGCTGGGCGCTTTCATTCTGCCCAACCGTTATGAGTCCACTGCCCTGCTGCTGGTCAAGCCGGGCCGCGACAGCAGCACGGTGCCGATCGAATTGTCCAACCGCCAGGCCATCGTGGTGCCCAGCGCCATGCGCGACCCACTACTCGATGAAGAGCGCATGCTGACCGGTCGACCCATCACCCGCACGGTGGCCGAGCAATACCTGGCGAAAATGTCCGAAGCCCGGCAGGACGCGGGCTTCATGACCTCGGTGAAGAACCTGCTCAAGGACTCGGTGTATGCCGTGGTCGATACCGGCCACAAGTTTCTGGAACTGATCGGTCTGGTCGAGCGGCGCTCCCAGATCGAGCGACTCGCCGAGTCCCTCGAAAAAGGCTTCAAGGTTCGCCACGATCCGGGCTCTTCGGTGATGGAGCTGACCTTCACCTGGGATGACCCGGCGGTGGCCCAGGACGTGCTGCGCCACTGGATCGAGGAGTATCAGGTACAACGCACCAAGACCCTGGGCCGGGTCAGCCTGTATGCCTTCTTCGACACCGAGGTCAAGGAAACCGGCGCCAACATCATCGCCTACAAGCAACAGATCCAGGCCTACCTGAACCAGCTCAGTGCGGTGAGCATCGCCCAGCGTCTGGCCGACACCTCTCAGGGTCTGAACGATCTGCGCACCGAGCGTAACAACACCATCCGCGCCATCGCCTCGACCAAGGCCGGCCTCGACACCCTGAGCAAACAACTGGCCAGCCAGCCCAAGACCGTCTCGGCCGGCCGTGAGCTGTCACTCAACCCCAACCGCCAGGATCTGCAAAACCGGATCAACGCCAAGGAAGTCGAGCGCCAGGAACTGCGTCGTTCGTTCCGCGACACGGCGCCGCCGGTCAGGGCTATCAACGAGGAAATCGACAATCTCAAGCAACTGCTCAAAGAGCAGGACGCGACCATCCAGCGTTCGGAAAGCATCACTCCCAACCCGATCTACAACCGCATGCAGAACGTCTACGCCGACCAGCAGACCAGCTACGCAAGGCTGCAGACGCAACTGGCCCAGCAAGACGCACAACTGGCACAACTGGAAAAGGACCGGCTGCTGGCCTTGAGCCTGGAGCCGGAGCTGTCACGCCTGCAGAACGAGCTGGATGCCGCCGAAAAAAGCTACGCGTTGTACAGCGACAGCCTGGAAAAAGCGCGCATCGACCGCGAGCTGGATAACAGCCAGATCAGCAACATCGCGTTGATCGAAGAAGCCACCTTCAACCCCAGCCGGGTCTTCCCCAAGAGCCTGCTGATGCTGGTGCTGGCCTTGCCGCTGAGCTTGCTGGTGGGTCTGCTGGCACTGTACTTCTTCTACCTGCTCGACCAGCGCATCCACGATGGCGAAAAAATCGAGAGCCGCTTTGGCGTGCCGGTGTGGACCAGCTTGCCAGACCTGGAGCGCGCCCAGGAACGCAGCGCGGCGTTCACCTCGCACCTGCACCGGGTCTACGGCATCCTGCCGCTGGGCCAGGTCAAGGAGCGCGGCCTGGCGATCGGCTTTACCTCTGAACACAAGGGCGAAGGGGTGAGGTTCGTCATCGAGCGGCTTGCCGCCATGCTGGCCGAACATGGCCATACCGTGCGCACCGAAGGACCAGGGCCGGCCAGCCCCGGCGAGATCGTGCTGATCAATGCCTCGGGCCTGTATGGCAACGACAAGACCTTCGTACTGCTGCGTGAAGCCGACCTGATTGTGCTGATCGTGCGCGCAGAACAGACCACCGTGCCGATGCTCGAAGACGCGCTGACCACCCTGAACACCGCCTTCAAGCGGGTCGACGGCATCATCCTCAACCGCCGCCGCTTCGAAGTCCCGGAGAAAGTACTGAAGTTTTTCAAACGCATCGGGAGTCGTGGCTGATGCGCGTGGCCCTGATCGCCCCATTGCCGCCCGAGCAGAACGGCATCGCCGACTATGCCGGCCATTTGCGCAACGCCCTGCAGGCGCTGGACGTGGAGGTGGTCACGCCGTTGCAAGGCGTGGGCAACGATCCGCGCCAAGCCCGCCAACGCATCGCCGACAGCAATTGGCAAGGCATTGACCTGGTGCATGCCGAAATCGGCGGCGGACGGCTGGCCGAGTTCCGCGCCTTGCAGGCGCTGCGCGAGCGTTTCGCCCAACTGCCGTTGACCGCCACAGTGCATGACCCGGAACGGCTGGTGTGGCGCCTGGAAAAGCTGCCCTGGCCGCTGTCACTGGCCGAACACCTGCCCTCGCCCGTCCCTCAGGCAGCCACCCTGCTGGCTGACCCGTTGTGCCTGCGCGAGGAACGCCAGCTGGCGCGCAGCATGACCCGTCTGGTGACGCTGACCCGCGCCGGCAGCCAGAGCCTGCGCCAGCGCATGGGCTTGCACGAGCAACAAATGGTGGTGATCAACCACGGCAATCTGGCCATCGAGCCACAGCCGCTGCCGCCGCTCCAGCCGCTGCGGCTGTTGTACTTCGGTTTTATCTATCGCGGCAAAGGCATCGAAGACTTGCTCGACGCGCTGGCCAGCCTTTTTGTCAGCCAGCCGGCCTTGCGCGCCAAAGTGCGTCTGACCCTGGCCGGTGGCAGCGAACCGGAAATGGCCTTCGCCAGCAAGGGCAGCTACCTCGAGGAGCTGCGCCTGCGCATTCGTCAGTTGGGCTTGAGCGACCTGATCGACTGGCAACTGGACCTGCCTGGCGACCAGATTGCCCCGCTGATCCAGGCCCATCATCTGATGGTGCTGCCGTACCGCGAATCCAGCAAGCTCAGGCTGCTGGGCGAATTGCGCGGCACCAGCGGCGCACTGTCGTGGGCAGTGGCATGCGGCCGCGGGGTGATCACCTCCGACGCCCGCTCGTTTGCCGAAGAGGTGTCGCACGGCAACGGCACGATCTACCCGCAAGGTGATGTGCAGGCGTTAAGCAAGGCCCTGGCGCAAGTTTGCAGCGACCCTCAGTTAGCTGCGCAGTGGGCTGCCAGCGCTGCGCAACTGGGCCAGGCGCGGCAGTGGCAGCACACCGCCGAACGTTTCCGCGACATGTTCCGCCAGGCCTGCGGGCAGAGGTGAACCATGCTGAATGGCACATGCAAAAAATGGCTGTACTGCGCATTGCTGGCCGCAAGCCTGGCGCCGTCTGCGGCACTCAAGGCCGAAACGATCCTCAAGGCCTCGCGGCCGGTGGAGTGGCAGGATTTTCTCGGTGTCAATGTGCAGTTCCCGTACTTCACCCCGGACATCTACCAGCAACAGATGAATCGCCTCGACGCGCTGGGCCTGAACTGGGTGCGCCTGACCCTGCACTGGCCGCTGATCGAGCCACGCAAGGATCAACTGGAACTGGGCACCGTGGACGCCGCAATGAGCGCGATGCACGAGCGCGGTTACAACGTGCTGGCGTATCTGGTCGGCTCGGCGCCGTTTGCCAGCAGCGCACCGGCCAATGCCGAAGGCCGCGACCAGTTTCCGCCAACCGACTTCGGTCTGTTCGCCACCCGCATGGCCAGCCTCGCCCAGCGCTATCCACAGGTGAACACCTGGCAGGTGTGGAACGAGCCCAATATTGTCTGGCGCCCCAAGGAAGACCCGGTGGCTTATGCCCGTCTGCTGGCCGTCAGCACCGAGGCGATTCGCAAGGCCGTACCCGGCAAGCCGGTGGCCACCGCCGGCATGGCCTATTACAGCCAGATGCACAGTACCCCCGGCTACATGTTGCAGACCCTGGTCGAGGGCGGGCTGGGTCAGCAGAACGTGGTCGCGGCCTATCACCCCTACTCCGAATACCCTGAAGGCGACTCGCCAGCCGACCGGGATTTTCTGGTGCGCGGCAACGCCATGAACCAGTTGCTGCACAGCAATGGCGTGCAACAGGTGTGGGCCACCGAATGGGGCTGGTCGAGCTACGCAGGACCGGTGGAAATGCAGGCGCTTATCGGTTTGCGTGGCCAGGCCGACTACACCCTGCGGCGCCTGGCACTGATGAGCACGATGGACTACCAGCGCATTTTCCTGTTCAACCTCAGCGACCTGGACGAACGCGCCACCGCCCGTGACCAAGGCTATGGACTGGTGGACCTGCAAGGCAATCCGAAACCTGTGTACCTGGCGCTGCAGAACTTCCTGAAAATCACCGGCCCGCGCTTGTTGCCCGCCGACCCGCCGGCGGTCAGCAGCGTGCCCCGCGACCTGTACGCCGTGTCATGGAGCCGCCCGGACGGCAGCCAGTTACTGATGACGTGGAGCGCTTCGGCCGCCTCGCTGAGCTTCCCAAGGATTTTCGATGCGGTGCTGCACGACCCGCTGGACGGCACCCGCACCTCACTGGCCAACCGCCAGGGCATTACCCTGACGCTCAAGCCGTCCCTGCAGATTCTGGAGTGGAAGCCCTGACCATGCGCATCCTCTGGACCCTGCCCTATCTGCCGTGGCCGACCACCAGTGGCGGCAAGACCCGGGAATATCACCTGCTGCGCAACCTGGCTGCGCGCGGTCACCGGATTACCTTGCTGGTGCAATCCAAGACCGCCCTGGAGCAAGACTGCCGACAGGCCATGGAACCCTGGCTGGAACGCCTGATCGTGCTGCCGCGTCGCCCGCTGCGCAGCCTGCGCACGCTGCTGGCCGTCGGCCTGGCGCCGGTGCCGATGCTGGCCAGCGTCAACGGCTACGCGCCGCAACTGGAGCAGGCGTTCGAAATCCTGCTGGAGGAACACTGGGACGTGATCCAGATTCAACACACCTACGCCTTCCAGCCGTTCGAAGCCGCGCTCAAGCGCAGCGGCAAGCCGTTCATTCTCACCGAACACAATGTCGAATCGGCGCTCGGTGCAGCCAGCTACGACAAACTGCCCGGCTGGCTGGCGCCCTTCACCTGGTACGACCGCTGGCGTTACCGGCGCTGGGAAACCCGGGTGTTCCGGCAGGCCAGCGAGTTGATCTCGGTGACCGAAGCTGACGCCAAGGCGCTGTCCAGGCTCAGTGGCAAACCGGTGTCGATCGTGGTCAACAGTGTCGATTGCGGCTACTACGCCAGCGTGCATCCCGACCGCGAGGGCAGCAACCTGCTGTTTATCGGCAACTATGAATATGCGCCGAACGTCGATGCCGTGCATTGGGCGCTGGACACCATCATGCCCCGCGTATGGGCGCTCAAGCCCGACGTGCGACTGACCATCGCAGGCTTCGCCCTGCCCGCTGCATGGCGCGAACAATGGCCTGACCCGCGCCTTGAATGGCTGGGCTACGTTCCTGACCTGCGCGCCCTGCAAAGCCGCTCGACGCTGTTCTTCGCGCCGCTGCGCCAGGGCGGCGGCTCGAAGCTGAAAATTCTCGAAGCCATGGCCGCCGGCCTGCCGGTGGTGACCACTGCCCAAGGTGTCTCGGGCCTGGCGGTCAGGCACCAGGAACATTATCTGGGCAGTGAAGACCCCCAAATGCTGGCGCAACTGATCGCCGACTACCTCGACACGCCGCTGCGCCTGGCACAGATCGGCGAGGCCGGCCGCGACTATGTGCGCTCGCGGCACGACTGGTCGGTTTCAGCAGCCCAGCTCGAAGGGATTTACACCCGGCTTACGCCCCCGACGCCAGGAGTGCGCCCATGCGTATAGGACTCGATTATCGCGCCGCTGCGGGTTATCCCGTCAGCGGCATCGGCCGCCAGAATTTCGCTCTGGAAGATGCGCTGCGCAGCCATCCCGGCTCCAGCCTGCAACTGTTCGGCGTGGCGCCAAGCGACCACCCGGTGCGTCGGCGCCTGCATGCGCCGCGCTGGTCAACGCCAATCGACTCGGTGCATCGCCTGCCTGAGCGGTTCAAGTTCGAAGGGCTGTTTCTGCCTGGCGCGCTGCGCGACGCTGAGGTGCAGTTGTATGTCGCCAATATCAACATGGGCCTGCCGCTGGGCCGCAAGCCGCCAGGCTTGAAGTATGTGCTGCAATTGCACGACCTGTTCCAGTTAACCGAGAACAACCACCACGGCTCACAACTGAAGGCGCGGGTCTACCGGTTCACCGACCGGCTTTCGATCATCCACTCATTAAAGGTTGCCGATCAGGTCTGGGTGCCGTCGCAGTACACCGCCAACGAGACCCTGCGATTGTTCCCATGGGTGGCAGGCAAGCTGCGGGTATTGCCGCACCTGGTTGAGGGTTTTGCCGGGGAGCCGGCAGATATCAGCGCCTTGCAGTTACCCGAGCGCTATTGGCTATGCGTCGGTACCCGCGAGCCGCGCAAGAATATGGCCTGGTTTGTCGAAGCCTGGCAGACCGCCCGGCGGCGCTACCCGAACATCCCCGAGCTGGTGCTGGTCGGCGGTGATGACGCCCTGCATCCCAATCAGCGCAGCCTGGCCGGCCTGCATGTGCTGCGCGGGATTGGTGACGACCAGTTGCATGCCGTGTATCAGCAGGCCGAACGCCTGTGGCACCCATCGCGGGCTGAAGGCTTCGGCCTGCCGGTGATCGAGGCGCTGAGGGTCGGCACGCCGGTGGCGGTGGCCAGCGGCAGTTCGCTGGATGAAATCACTCCGCCCGACAGCCCGCGCTTTGCGCCCGCTGACTCTGACGCACTGATTCGGCTGATGGGCGTGCTCGCCAGTGCCGCCAGCGAAGACTCGCAGCCGCTCAAGGACTGGGCTGGGCGCTATGGCCGCGAGGCATTCAGGCAGCGGATTCACGCGGCCCTGGAGGAGTTGCGCTAATGCCCATTGCCCTGCCCGTCGGGCTGATCCTGGCGCTATTCATCGGTCTGCTGATCTGGCTGGCACCGGTGCCGATGGTGCTGTTGGTGCTGGCCGGGCTGGCCTCGGTCGTCACGGTGATCCGCCGCCCGACCCTGGGCCTGCTGCTGTTTTGTGTGCTGGGCACTTTCATCCCCTACTCCACCATCCAGATCGGCGTGCGGACCACGGTTTCCGAAGCGATGATCATGCTGACCTGGGCCAGCTACCTGTTGCAGGCGATGTTCTTCGACCAGCCCAAGCGCCCGCCCATGCAGCGCACTGAGCGGCTGCTGCTGATGCTGATGCTGTTCAGCGCCTTTCCGTTTCTGGTCGGTCAGGTTTCAGTGGTGGCCGAGGGCAATGGGCCGATCAACTGGGTGCGCTGGCTGTTCAATCTGTCGATCCTGTTTCTGGTGCCGCGGCTGCTGCTCGAGCGCCAGACTCTGGAGCAACTGATCATGTGCCTGATGCTCGGCACCCTGGCGATGTTGCTGATGTCGATTCCGGTGTTTCTTGCCGAGCGCAGTGCCACAGCGATGATCCCGATCCTCGGCGTACTGGGCTACAGCGGCGTGGATGTACTCAATAGCAGCCTGTTGGCGCTGGCTGACCGGATGGGCTCACCCTGGATGCACCCTAACGTGGCCGGCGGCGCTCTGGCAATGCTGTTGCCGCTGGCGTTCTGCTACGGCCTGAGCCGCAGCGGCGGCCCGCGCAGCATCGCCCTCGCCGTTGCCGTACTCGGCGTGATCGGGCTGCTGCTGACCGGCTCGCGGGGGGCGTTGATCAGCCTGGTCGCGGTGATGCTGTGGATGGCCCGCCGACGCATCCCGCACCTGGGGCGCATCCTGCTCGGCGGGGTGTTTGCCGGCACTGCATTGCTGCTGCTCTATCCACCGCTGCAAGACCGGATCATGAGCCTGTTCTCCGACGATGACGTCAGTACCGCGATCCGTTTTCTGGAGTACAGCCACTTCCCTGATGCCGTGGCCATGTTTCCGTTCGGCATCGGCTTCAAGGTCGACCCGCCGGTACTCAACTACACCGAATTCGGGATTTCCAACCTGTGGCTGAACTTCGTCTACAAACTCGGCCTGCCGGGCATGCTGCTGTTCATTGCCATCACCACAAGCTGGTGGAAGCAGGTGCGGCCGGCCAAGGGCCCTATCGTGCTGACCGCTGACAACTGCATTGCGCTGGGCACCACCTGCGGCGTGCTGGCGGCGCTGTTCAGCGGCCTGTTCGACCACTATTTCAGCTTCACACCGGTCCTGAGTGCGCTGTTCTGGCTGTTCGTCGGCATCAGCCTGCACGAGAACCGGCGCCTGCACCAACAGGCCATTGCCTCATTCAAATCCCACGTTGCCAGACCCGAACAGGGAGAGCGCCCATGAAACATCGCCTGATGCACTCGCACAATCTGCGACAGGCCCTGCCCGAATACGCCGAGAAAATGGGCGTCAGCCTTGATGATCTGCAAGCGGCTTATGAATGGATGCTGGCCAACGAGGTGTGTTTCGAGACCCAGGTCAAAGACACCACGCTGTCGTTCATCTGCTACCTGAATATCGAGCCGCGCATCGAGCATCCGTTGGCACGGCGGTTCTATCGCCTGCTGGCCAGTGAGATGCACGGCGCATTGATTCCGCTGTACGGCATCAACTGGCCGACCCTGCGCGACCGCATGCTGCGGGTCTGGGAGCAGCTCTACAACATGCTCATCTGCAAGCTGCCCAGCCATCATCTGCGCCTGGCCTGGTTGCGCCTGGGTGGCGCCAAGATCGGCAAGGGCTCCACCGTGTGGCGCAACACCGAAATTCTCGGCGTGGACAGCTTGCGCATCGGTAATGACAGCACCGTGGGCTGGCACTGTCAGTTGGATGCCCGCGGCGGGCTGATCATCGGTGACCACGTCACCATCGCCTCTCATGTGCTGATCATCGCCGGCGGTCATGACCTGAAAGAGCCGGAGTTCTGGGCGGTCGGCGGGCCGGTATGGATTGGCGACTACGCCTGGATCTGCAGCCGCGCACTGCTGTCGTTCGGCGCTGACATCGGGGAAGGTGCGGTGGTGGGCGGGGCCAGCGTGGTCTCCAAACCGATCCCGCCCTACGCCATCGTCAGCGGGCCGAATGCCGAGATCAAAGGCGAGCGCGCCCGCAACCTCAATTACAAGGTGGGCGGCAAAGGCCTGTTCACCTTGTTCCACTGACCCGCCGCAATGCTCGGTTCGACCCTGTGGCTGACCCTGGCCACCCTGACCGGCCTGGCGGCAGGTTTTGCCCGCGAGTGGCTGTTGGTGGCGGCCTGGGGGGCTGGCAGCCAGAGCGATGCATTTCTGGTGTCGATGTTCCTGCCCGAAGCCCTGCGCATGTCACTGGCCGGCGGCCTGCTCAGCGCCGCCGCCCTGCCGCTCTATCAACAGCGTGACGACCAGCAGCAACGCCGTTGGCTGGCAGCGCTGACTACCCACCTGCTGTTGGCCGCGTTGCTACTGAGTGGTTTGCTGAGTCTGGGTGCCGGGTTGTGGGTGCGTTTGATCGGGCCGGGCCTGGACACCGGAGCCTATGACCAGGCAGCCGGCAGCCTGCACTGGCTGGCCTGGTGCGCACCGGGTTTTGTCCTGCATGGATTGCTGTGCGTGCCGTTGCAGGCCAGCGCAAGGTTTGTCCTGGCCGGGCTGGGTTCGCTGTTGTTCAACCTGCCGCCGGTGGTGTATCTGGCGATCATGGGCCAGGCGGCAACGCCCGATGGCGTGGCGGGCGCCTGCCTGCTGGGCAGTCTGCTGATGCCCGGGGTGTTGCTGCCCAGCCTGTATCGCCTGGGCTGGCGACCGTGGCGCGGCGACGCAGAGCCCGGCGCACTGCGCGAGTTACTGCAACGGATGGGGCCGCTGCTGGGCAGCAACCTGGCCAGTCAGGGCCTGGCGTTACTGGAGCGGATGGTCGCCTCGCTGCTGGGCGAAGGTGCAGTGACCTGGATCAACCTGGCGCGCAAGTTGATCAACCTGCCGTTGATTGCGCTGATGAGCCTGAACCAGGTGCTGCTGGGTTTGATGAGTGGCAGCGCCGGTCAACAACGCCTGGCGCTGCTGCGCCGCGGGTTGGCCAGCGCCACCTTGCTGACCTTGCCGGCCGTGGCCGGGTTGATCGGCGCAGCCGGCGCGCTGGTGGTGTTGCTGCTGCCGCAACAGACCCACGCGGCGCCCTTGCCGCAGCTGCTGGCCTGGTTTGCCACGCCGCTGTTGTTCAACGCCTGGAATGCCTTGCTGGCGCGCTATGCCTACGCAGGCGGCGATACCCGTCTGCCGCTCGGTTGCGAGTTGGCCGGCAGCCTGTGCAACGCGCTGCTGCTGGGGCTGTTGCCGTGGTGGTTGGGCGTTGAGGGAATTGCTTTGGCTGCCTTGGGCGGCGCACTGCTGACCGGAATCTTGCTGTTACGCCGCCAAGGGCTTGGCCAGGTCGCGCCATGGCGCAGCCACTGGCCGCTGGCAGCGCTGGCGATGGGCGTTGCGGCGCTGGTTTTACATCCCTTGCAGTCGGTGCCGCTGCAACTGGGGCTCAGTACCTTGTATGGATTTTTGTTGCTGACGGGTATGGCACTGTGGCTTAAACCCTGGCGGGCGGATCTTGGGTAAAACCGGTTGCAGAGCAATCAGGTTTGCACGCGGCGCGCCTTCGGGCGATGGAAAATCCTTCATCGTGTTGCTTGAACTGCGGGTTTCGCCCTGCTGGGCGAGTTACTTGGGGGCGCTGTAGGAGCGGCTTTAGCCGCGAATTGCTTTATAGACCGATGGAAAATCCTTCATCGTGTTGCTTGAACTGCGGGTTTCGCCCTGCTGGGCGAGTTACTTTGGGGCGCCAAAGTAACCAAAACGCTTGCTCCGGTCTTGGTCCCGCCCTTCGGGACGGGATTCCCTCATTCCGACACCGCAGAACCGGTACGCGCCGATGTGCCGTCCTGGCACAGCGGCGCTTGCTCGGCATCCATGCCTCGCACCCAATTCTGCGGCGCCTCCATTCGGCCAGCGCCAATCGTCGCGTTCGGCGGCGTCTGTGCCATCTCGGCTCAAAGATCAACGGCAACGGCAACGGCAACGGCAACGGCAACGGCAACCGGGAGCCTGTTCCCTAAACTGATCGGCATTACCCCGCAGAACCAGTCGCTTCTATATTTCCCGCAGCGGCTACCGGCTTGCCCTGATACCCCGAACAGATCCGCTTCAACGTCTGGCGCAGCCAACGATGGGCCGGGTCTTTATCGAACCGTGGATGCCAGGCCTGGATGACCACCACTTGTTCCAGCTCCAGCGGCAGTTCGAAGGCGCGCATGCGCAAGCCCATGGTTTGCAGGCCCCAGATCACCGGCTCCGGCAACGGCAACAACAGATCGGAGTCAGCAATACCAAAGATCGCCGAGTGAAAATGCGGGGTGATCAATGCCACCCGCCGTTGCAGGCCCAACGCCGCCAGGGCCGTATCGATCGGACCACGGGCACGGCCGCGGCGTGACACGCTGACATGGTCGTAGGCAGCCAGGCTTTGCGGGGTAATAGAACCTGCAAAGATCGGATGCTCTTCGCGCGCCAGGCCGCAAAACCTCGAAGTGAACAGGTTCTGAACCTTGATTTCGGGACCGAAGTTACGCCGTGAGGCGATATACAGATCGATACGCCCTTCCCTCAAGGCATCGTCGTCATCGGCCCCCTCGGGCACAAAGCGCAAGGTGCAGCCTGGCGCGTCTTCACGCAGGGCATCCATCAGGCGTGCACCGAACGAACCGAAAAATACGTCGTTCGAGCGCACGTTGAAGCAGCGCTCCAGAGTGCTCATGTCGACCTCGTCGCGGGCCTGGAACACTTGCGCAGCCTGTTCGACCAGTTCGCGGACCTGGGCTTGCAAGGCCAGCGCCCTGGGCGTGGGCACCAGCCCACGGCCGGCGCGCACCAGCACCGGATCGCCCAGCGCCTCGCGAATGCGCGTCAGGGTACGGCTCATCGCCGCCGGGCTCAGGTGCATGCGCCGTGCCGCACCGACCACGCTGCCCTCCTCGAGCAAGGCATCAAGTGCGATCAAAAGATTAAGATCCGGGAGCAGCATGGCATCATCCGTTGTCAGAGGCGGTGATGATAACGCGAAGCACAAGCCAGACGGGTCGCTCCCGCCACGCAAATCGCGCATCATGTGCAGTGTGCTGAATGGAGAACGTCATGCGCTTGATATCCACTGTAGTGCCGCTTGCGGCGTTGTCTTTGAGCCTGTCGTTCAGCGCCATGGCCAACGCCGGCGAAGAAACCCGCCTGCTGGAGGCGATCAACAGCTACCGCAGCCAGGTTCAGCCTTGTGGTAATCAGGCCTCGGCCGAGCTACCGCCGCTGGCGGCCGACCCGCGTCTGATCATGCCGGTGAGCAACACCAGCGATCTGCAGCAAGCCATGACCCGCGCCTCTTACCCGATGGTCACTGTACAGGCCATCACCCTGTCCGGCCCGCGGGATGCCGATGCCGCCATGCAGGCGGTGCGCGAGAGTTTCTGCCAGGTGGTACTTGATCCACAGTTTGTCGATATAGGCGTGAGCCGTGAAGGTCGCGACTGGCGCATTGTTCTGGCTCGGCCACTGCTGACCGCACGGTTGCGCGACTGGCAGAGTGAAGGACAGGCCTTACTGAGCTTCGTCAACACCGCTCGCAGCCAGCCACGCCAGTGCGGTACCCAGGCCTTCGATGCGGCCCAGCCGCTGGCCTGGAATGCCAGCCTGGCCGGCGCCGCCGAAGGCCATAGCCGCGCCATGGCCAACAATAATTTTTTCGATCACAAAGGCCGTAATGGCGATACCCCGGGCGACCGGGTCGAGCTGGCGGGCTATCAGGCCCAGCAAGTGGGAGAAAACATCGCCGCAGGCCAGGATAATGCACGCAAGGTGGTCGACGGCTGGTTGGCAAGCCCCGGCCATTGCGCAACCCTGATGAATCCGGCTTATCGCGAAGTCGGCGCAGCCTACGCCGCCGATCCGAAAAGCGATGCCGGCATCTACTGGACCGCGCTGTTCGGCACGCCTTCGGGTAACGTCAGCGAATAATCTGGAAGGCCGTTGAAAAACGTAGGCGAGGCAGCCAGTGCAAGGCAAAAACAGGCGAGCAAGCGCAATTTACGGGTTGTAAATGAGCATTTGACCGGGCTGGCGTTCCAGCCTGTTTTTAACGCAGCAATGGCGCGCGTAGCGCCGTCGGCGCCCAGCCAGCAGGTAGTTTTTCAACAGCCTGTTAGCGCCGCACCGCCATACTCTGCGGAGCCAGAAACGCCTCATTGAAATACGTGCGCACCACCTGCATCACCGGGCTCAATTCCCGTTCGCGGTGCCAGGCCAGGCCGACACTCATCGGCGGCACCCCGTCGCTGACCGTCCGGGTCTCGATGCGCTTGCCCTCCAGCGACCATGGGCGGTGCACCAGGTCCGAGAGAATCGCCACCCCGCTGCCATTGGCGACCATGCTGCGCACCGCCTCCACTGAGCTGGTCCGCACCCGCACATCGGGTTGTTGCCGGGCCTGGCGCCAATAACGCATGGCACTCTCTTCAGCCTCATCGACGGTCAGCAAGATAAACGGCTCGCGGGCGATATCGGCCAGGCTCACCAGCGGCTGCTCGCACAACCGATGACGGCTCGGCACCCACAGTCGGCGCTCGGAGTTGAACAGCGTTTCGGAAACGATATCGGGGTGCGTAAGGTTGGCGGTCAGCACCACAGCCATGTCGAAACAGCCGTCGAGCAGCCCGTGTTCGATGGCTTGACGCTCGCGCTCATGCACTTTGATTTGTACGGCCGGGTGCAGCTGTTCCAGTCGTTGCAGGTGGTGGGGCAGAAAATAACCGATCACCGTGTAACTGGCGGCCAGATTCAACACCCCCTTGGCACAGGCATTGGGCATCGGGCTGCTCAACGCATCATCGACACTGCGCAGAATCACGTAGGCATGATTGAGAAAGTGCCGGCCGGCGTCGGTCAGGCTCATGCCCTGGGCCGAGCGCTGGAACAGCAAGGTGCCGAGCATGCTTTCCAGTTCCTTGATCGCCGTGGTGACCGCCGACTGGGAAATATTCAAGTGTATGGCGGCCTGGGAAATCTGCCCGATTTCTGCGGTAGCGACGAAGTAACGCACCTGGCGCAAGGTCAGAGACATTCAGCCTCCCGGCATTAGCTATCTGTTTTTCAGATGACACCCCCTCTATTAATAAATCTTCCCAAGGGGGCGCTGCAAAATCTAACGTGCCAGCCATGCACTCACAAGGACAGGGAGCAATTTGTATGCAGTCAGTGGACTTCAATTCGGACATGGGTGAGAGCTTCGGCCCGTGGACCATTGGCGATGGGGTCGATAACGAACTCATGGCACTGATCAGTTCCGCCAATATCGCCACCGGTTTTCACGCTGGCGACCCCGGCACCATGCGCCGTACGGTCGAGCGGGCGAAAAGCCTCGGCGTGGGCATCGGCGCCCATCCGGGCTTCAGAGACCTGGTGGGTTTCGGCCGCCGCCACATCAATGCCCCGGCTCAGGAACTGGTCGACGACATGCTCTATCAGTTGGGCGCACTGCGGGAAATCGCCCGCGCTCAGGGCGTCGGCCTGCAGCACATAAAGCCGCATGGCGCGCTGTTCATGCACCTGGCCCGCGACGAGGAGGCCGCACGGTTGTTGGTCGAAAACCTGCAGCGCCTCGAACCTCAATTGCTGCTGTATTGCCTGCCCGGCTCGGTGATTCATCGGGTCGCGCAAGAGCTCGGCCAGCCAGTGGTGCGCGAATTCTATGCCGACCGAGAATATGATCTGAGCGGCTCGATCGTATTCACCCGCAACGTGCGTGCGTTTGATCCGGCGGTGGTTGCCGCACGGGTGCTGCGCGCCTGCCAGCAAGGTCTGGTGCGCACCGTCGAAGGTCAAGACCTGGCGGTTTCGTTTGATTCGGTCTGCCTGCACAGCGATACGCCCGGCGCGCTGGACCTGGCTGAAGCCATCCGGCAGATGCTCGATGAGGCAGGCATACAGGTAAGATCACCGCGCTGAACCGGCACGCTGGCAGATATCCAGATCTGGCAAGCGACCTTGCGCTCAATCATTCCAGGAGGAACATGCATGGACCAACCGATCCGCTATAGCTTTGGTGCCGACGAGCACCTGTTTGCGGAAGTCAGCGAGAGCATGTCGCTCGAAGCGTTTTTCAAGGGCATGGCAATTACCCGTGCGGTGGAACGTCTGGAGCTGGACGGCGTACTCGACGTCTGTCTGGCCAACGCCTCGTTTCAGATCCGCTTCGACCCGGACCGGATTGCCCCACACGCCCTGCTCGACGCCGTCAAAGGTGCCGAAGCCGGTGCCGTGGCCGAGCGCAGTCTGCACACGCGAATCATCGAAATTCCGGTGCTGTACAACGACCCGTGGACCCATGAAACGCTGATGCGCTTTCGTGACCGCCACCAGGACCCGGATGCCACCGACCTTGAGTACGCGGCACGCATCAACAACCTGGCCGATACCGAGGCGTTTATCACGGCCCACAGCGGCGCGCCCTGGTTCGTCTCGATGGTTGGCTTCGTCGCCGGTCTGCCGTTCATGTTCCAGATGGTTGAACGCCAACGCCAGCTCCAGGTGCCCAAGTACCTGCGCCCCCGCACCGACACACCGAAACTGACCCTTGGTCACGGCGGCTGCTTTGCCTGCATTTATTCGGTGCGCGGGGCGGGCGGTTACCAGATGTTTGGCGTGACCCCGGCGCCGATCTACGATCCACAACAGCAATTGCCGTACTTGCAAGAGCACATGGTGTTCTTCCGCCCCGGTGACATCGTGCAGTTCAAACCCATTGACCGGCAGACCTACGATCAGGCGGTGGCCGATGTCGAGGCCGGGCATTTCGATCTGCGTATTCGCCCGGTGGAGTTTTCACTGGACGCCTTTCTCGCCGACCCGACCGGCTACCCACAGACGCTGCTGGAGGTGCAGGCATGATCAAGGTCCTCAAACCCGGCCTGGCCACCTCCGTGCAAGACCTCGGCCGCGAGGGTTACTACCATTTGGGTATCCCGCCCTCCGGCGCATTGGACCAGTACGCCCTGAGCGCTGCCAACCGGCTGGTCGGCAACCCGGCCAATAGCGCCGGGCTGGAGTGCACCCTGGTCGGGCCGGAACTGCAATTCGAGCGCGATGCATTGGTGGCGGTGTGTGGCGCGCAGATGATGCCGCGTCTTGATGGCCAGCCCATGCATCCCGATACCGCTTTTGCGGTCAAGGCCGGTCAGGTGCTGCGTTTCGACTTTCCCACCGCCGGCGCACGGGCTTACCTGGCGGTTTCAGGTGGCATCGATGTGCCGGTGGTGCTGGGCAGCCGCGCCACCTATACCCTGGGCGCACTGGGCGGTTTCGCCGGGCGTTGCCTGATGGCTGGCGACCGCCTGCCACTGGGTGCGGAGCACGGCAAGGGCCGACCTGGCGCCAGCTTGCCCATGGCGCTGCGCCAGACCTTGGGCGGTGAAGTGGTGCTGCGCGTGGTACCGGGCCTGTATTACCACCGGCTGAGCAAAACCGCCGCCAGAGATTTCTTTGCCGACTCCTGGACCGTCGGCTCCGAAGCCGACCGTATCGGTTATCGCTTCAAAGGCAGCAGTGCACTGAGCTTCGAGCCTCGCGAACAACCGTTTGGCGCCGGTTCCGATCCGTCGAACATTGTCGACAGCTGCTACCCCATCGGGTCGATCCAGGTGCCGGCCGGGCTGGAACCGATCATCCTGCACCGCGATGCGGTGTCCGGTGGCGGCTACGCGATGATCGGCACGGTCATCAGCGCCGACCTGGACCTGGTGGGCCAGATGCAACCGAACCAGAAGGCGCGCTTTGTCGAGGTGACTCTGGAGCAGGCATTGGAGGCGCGGCGCTCGTGGAAAAAACGCCTGGCCTGTCTGGAGCAACTCTTCCCATCCTGAGCCCCGGCAACGACTGCACGGGTGTCAGGCACTCTGCCGACGTCCCACGCATCGTCCGCGACAGTCCTGACTGCGTGCCGAAGCCTCAGGCATTTGTGCCTGGGGCTGCGCGGCCTCATCGACTTCCAGCCACCAGGTATCACCACGACTGGGGTATTGCAGGTAAAACGGCTGGCCCATCATGGGGGTGGTGATATTGACGTTGTTCTCCCAGGCCAGCGCCAGAATCCGGTCGAAAGGCTCGTGCCAGGTGTGCATCGACAAATCAAAGGTGCCGTTATGGATCGGCAGCAGCCAGCGCCCGCGCAAGTCCTTGTGCGCCTGCAAGGTTTCTTCGGGCTGCATGTGCACCATCGGCCACTCGACGTTGTAGGCGCCGGTTTCCATCAGGGTCAGATCGAACGGCCCATACTGCTCGCCGATGCGTTTGAAACCCTCGAAGTAACCACTGTCGCCACTGAAGAAGATGCGTTGCTCGCCGTTGAGAATGCTCCAGGAACACCACAGGCTGCGGTTGCCATCCCACAGACTGCGCCCGGAAAAGTGCTGCGACGGCGTGGCGACGAACTCGATGCCGGCCACTTGCGTGGACTGCCACCAGTCCAGTTGCCGAACCTTGCTGGCCGGCACCCCCCACTCCACCAGGGTATCGCCCACACCTAACGGTGCCAGGAAATACTCAGTCTTTTCCTGCAAAGCCCTGATGCTCATGCGGTCGAGGTGGTCGTAATGGTTGTGCGAAAGGATCACAGCCTTGAGCGGCGGCAGATCCTGCAGGCTGATCGGCGGCTGGTGAAAGCGTTCGGGGCCGGCCCATTGCACGGGCGAGGCGCGGTCGGCAAACACCGGGTCGGTGAGCCAGAACTGGTTGCGCAGTTTCAGCAACACCGTGGAGTGGCCCAACCGATAGACACTGTTGTCCGGTGCCGCCAGCAGTTGCTGGCGCGACAGCGGCTGGAGCGGAATCTGCCCGGCAGGCCGGGTGCCGGCCGGTTTGTTGAACGCCTGATCCCAGAACACCCGCAGCGTACGTAGCAGGCTGAGCGGTTTCATCAGCGCATGGTTGCGGTAGCGTCCCTGTTCGCGAGACAGAATGGGCAAGCTGGAGACGTCCGGGTTTCGGTGGGTCTTGGCCATGATGCGCGGGCTCCTGGAAGCAGGTTTCACGTGACAATTACACTACACGGTGTAGTTTTAAGCTTGCAGGAATGATGCAGACAAGTAAACTGCCGAGTGTAATTTTCTCTAAACGCACGTTTGAAGCCGACCTATGACCGCCCCCGTACGCCTCACCGACCAGAAACGCGAAGCCATTACCCTGGCGGCGATCGCCGAGTTTCGCGACCGGGGCTTCGAGGTCACGAGTATGGACCGGATCGCGGCGCGAGCGGAGGTGTCCAAGCGTACGGTCTACAACCACTTCCCGAGCAAGGAAGAACTGTTCGCCGAAATTCTCCGGCGCCTGTGGAGTTGCGCAGCACCGGCACCAGACGCCAGCTACAGCAGCGAGCGCGGCCTGCGCGAGCAGTTGCGCGATCTTTTAAAGGGCAAGATGGCGACCCTCAATGACCCGCACTTTCTGGATCTGGCGCGGGTGGCGTTTGGCGCCACCATTCATTCACCGGATCGCGCCCAGACCTGGGTCAATCGCCTCAACGAGCGTGAAGAGGCGTTCACTGTGTGGATTCGTGCCGCCCAGCAGGACGGGCGGCTGAAGCCGCTGGAGCCGGAGTTCGCGGCTACCCAAATCCATGCCCTGCTCAAGTCGTTCGCTTTTTGGCCGCAGATCACCCTCAATGCGCCGCTGCTCAGTGCCGACAAACAACACGAGGTGGTGGAGTCGGCGCTGGATATGTTTCTGGGCTGGTATGAGCTGCGGGGCCAGGTTTTGTAGGAGCGGCCGGGCGGCGATCCGCTTTAGCCGCGAATTGGCCTTTAGAGCGATGGAAAATCCTTCATCGAGTTGCCTGAGCTGCAGGTTTCGCCCTGCTGGGCGAGTTCCTTTTGTCTTGGTGTATGGACCGGACA
This sequence comes from Pseudomonas sp. StFLB209, assembly GCF_000829415.1. Classification (NCBI taxonomy): domain Bacteria; kingdom Pseudomonadati; phylum Pseudomonadota; class Gammaproteobacteria; order Pseudomonadales; family Pseudomonadaceae; genus Pseudomonas; species Pseudomonas sp. StFLB209. Next base: position 6,232,786 of record NZ_AP014637.1, read on the forward strand.
CATGGTTGACGGGTGTACGGAGACATGGGCATCCCTGCCCAGCGCACCTGCCCTTCATATCAAGAGCAGCGACATCCATGTCGGTTTCTCCCCCGAATCGACGCCTACCCTCGGCCTGCACCCAAGTCGCGATTTGCGTCGTCTGTGCCAGCTCGGCTCGAAGATCAAAAGCAACGGCAACGGCAAATTAAGGCCGGACACTGCTGCTCTTGAAATGAGGTCTTGCAGGCGCCGACGATCGCGACGTTTGGTGCAGGCCGAATGCAAGCGCCGCGTAGGGGGAATAAGGGCCATGGACGGCCCTTCGTGGCGGCCCCCGAAGCGGTGCTGGAATGAGGGTACCCCGCCCCAAGGCGGGGCCAAACCTGTCGCAATGGTTTCCCCCCTTTGCCGAAACAAAGGGGGTCGTCCGCCAGGACGAAACACGGCGGCCGATCAAGCACCATCAACCTTCTGGAATGCATCGCGACTAACGCCGCGACGATGCAAGTCGAAAGATTAGTGCCCGCCTCCCCCCGGCGGCGCGGCCTTGGCAGTGAACGGCGGTCTGGCGAACCAGACCAGCAGGATCAAGCCCATGAAGATCCACGCCAGCAGGTAGAAGTAATCGACGGTGGACATCATGTAGGCCTGGCTGCTCAGGGTCTGTTCCATTTGCGCGTAGGCCTGTGGCCCGGCGCCGCCGAGGCTGTCGAGGGTCTGGCGGGTGACCGGGTCGTAGTTGCTGATATTTTCGCTCAGGTACGCATGATGCTGATCAGCGCGGCGGATCCAGATCCAGGTGGTCAGCGACGCGGCGAAGCTGCCGCCCAGGGTGCGCAGGAAGGTCGCCAGCCCCGAGCCATCGGCGATCTGCTGCGGCGGCAGGTCCGAGAGCAGGATGCTTAAGGTAGGCATGAAGAACAACGCCACGCCAATACCCATGAACATCTGCACCAGCGCAATGTGCTGGAAATCCACTTCGTGGGTGAACCCGGCACGCATGAAGCACGACAGCCCCATGGCAAGGAACGCCAGCCCGGCCAGCAGACGCAGGTCGAAGCGATGCGCGTATTTGCCCACCAACGGTGACAGCAACACAGGCAGGATGCCGATCGGCGCCACGGCCAGGCCGGCCCAGGTGGCGGTATACCCCATCTGGGTCTGCAACCACTGCGGCAAGATCAGGTTGATGCCGAAAAACCCGGAATAGCCGCACACCAGTACCAGGGTGCCGATGCGAAAGTTGCGGTAAGCAAACAGCCGCAGGTTGACGATGGGGTGGCGGTCGGTCATTTCCCAGATCACGAACACCGCCAGGGCGACCAGCGAGATCAATGAACCAATGACGATAAAGCCCGACTCGAACCAGTCCAGGTCGTTGCCCTTGTCGAGCACCACTTGCAAAGCGCCCACACCAACGATCAAGGTAATCAGGCCGACATAATCCATCGGCTGGCGGCTGGTGTTGACCGGCCGCCTGGCCATCTGGGTTTTGACCACAAAGGCGGCGAACAAACCGATAGGAATGTTGATAAAGAAGATCCACGGCCAGCTGTAGCTGTCGGTGATCCAGCCGCCCAGAATGGGTCCGGCAATCGGCGCCACTACCGTGACCATCGCCAGCAGCGCCAGGGCCATGCCGCGCCTGGCCGGTGGGTAGATGGCAATCAGCAGGGTCTGGCTCATCGGGTACAGCGGGCCGGCCACCACCCCCTGCAATACCCGAAAGCCCACCAGCTCGGGCATCGACTGCGAGATACCGCACAAGAACGAGGCCAGCACGAACAGCAACGTTGCCCAGATGAACAGCTTGACCTCGCCAAACCGTCGGCTCAGCCAGCCGGTCAGCGGCAAGGCGATGGCGTTGCTCACCGCAAACGAGGTGATCACCCAGGTGCCTTGTTCGGAGCTGACCCCCAGGTTGCCGGAAATGGTCGGCAGCGCGACGTTGGCGATGGTGGTGTCGAGCACCTGCATGAAGGTCGCCAGCGACAGACCGATGGTACTGAGCAACAGGCTCGGCGGGGTGAATGAAGCGGGAGCGTTCTGACTCATCGCGAATCCCTTGACACATGAACGGTGCCCCGGCCGGCTGGCCAGGGCATGGGGATCTTTCGATCAGCGCTGCGCGGTGGCTTTGCTGGCCGCAGCGCTGTTGTCGTGGATCAGTTGGGCGATTCGCGCATCGGCATCGGCCAGTTGCCGGTCATACACCTGGGTGCTGAAGCTCGGCTGCTTGGGCGGCTGCTGGGCCAGGACCGGGCCGTTCTGGTCATGCAGGTTGACCTCAACGGTGGTCGACAGCCCAATGCGCAGCGGGTGTTCGGCCAGTTCCTGAGGATTGATATGAATGCGCACCGGCACCCGCTGGACGATCTTGATCCAGTTGCCGGTGGCGTTCTGCGCCGGCAGCAAGGCGAAGGCACTGCCGGTACCGGCACCCAGGCTGTCAATGGTGCCGCTATAGGTCACGTCGCTGCCGTACAGGTCGGCGCGAATCTCCACCGGCTGGCCGATACGCATCTTGCCCAGTTGGGTTTCCTTGAAGTTGGCATCAATCCATAGCTGGTCGAGGGGAATCACCGCCATCGTTGCGGTGCCGGGCTGAATACGCTGGCCCAATTGCACATTGCGCTTGGCCACATAACCGGTGACCGGCGCCACCAGCGTGGTACGTGCATTGGCCAGCCAGGCCTGGCGCAACTGCGCGGCGGCGGCCTTGACGTCAGGGTGCGAAGAAACGTGCGTATCGTCGACCAGCGCCACGCTGCTGGCCAGTTGTTGCTGCACGTTGTTCAGAGCACTTTGCGCGCTGATCAGATCATCCTTGGCATGCGACAGCTCTTCTTGAGAAATCGCCCCGCTGCTCGCCAGGCTGCGCCGCCGGTTGTAATTGTCCTGGGCCTTCTGCACCGCTGCACGCTGGGCTGCCAGTTGCGCCTTCATGCCATCGACATTGCTGTACAGTCCCCGCACCTGACGTACCACGCGGGCCAGATTGGCCTCGGCGCTCTGCAGGCCGACCTCGGCATCGCTGGGGTCGAAGCTGAGCAGCACCTGCCCTTCACGCACCAGGTCACCGTCATCGGCGCCGATGCTGATCACCGTGCCGGTGGTCTGCGGAGTAATGGACACCACATTGCCGTTGACGTAGGCATCGTCGGTGCTTTCCTGCCAACGACCATAGAGTTCATGCCAGGCCCAGACACCCAGGCCGCCGGCGACCACCAGGGCCGCCAGCCCCAGCAGCAACACTTTACGCTTGCCGGAAGCCTGATCCTTGGTGGTGGCAGTGGATGAAGATTCAGCAGCGGGAGTCGCCATGATGGTTACCTTGTCAGCAAAACGGTTAAAGGCCGGGTGCCCAGGCTCAAGCCATGGGCGTAATGCGGCAGGTCATTGCCCACGCCCGGATTTGAAGCTCAGGCGCGTCAGGGTGATGTGGTCATCGGCGGCCACCAGCAGCTTGGTGAGGATGCGCTGCAGGGTGTCGACTTCGTCCTTGTCCAGTGCCGCAAAGGTGTCATTCATCGCGTCGGCGGCGATACTCGGCAGCAGGTCGGCCAATTGCTGGCCCTTGTCACTGAGCACCAGCCGTACCTGACGCCGGTCGCTGGCGCAGCGACTGCGCACCACCAGCCCCTTGTGCTCCAGACGGTCGAGCATGCGGGTCATCGAGCCGCTGTCCAGCGACAGGTGCCGACACAACTCGACCGGTGTGTCAGAGCTGAACTGGGCAATGATGATCAACACCTTGTACTGCGCGAATGTCACGTCATGGGGCAGCAGGTACTTGTCGAGCATCCGGTCTTTGAGGGCGTTGGTACGCCCGACCAGCAAGCCGATAAGACTGGAATCGAAGTTGTCCGCCGAGAAATGTTTCAAAGGATCACCCTAAAAGCTGCCTAGGCAGTTATTTCAAAATATTACTGCCTGAGCAGCTAATGTCAAACTATTCGTTAGCTTGCTTATCAACGCCCGAAAAAAAACGACCGGTTGTCAGCCGGTCGTTCTGTGAGGGGGGCGCCTGACGCGTCAGGCCGCGACGGGCACGCCGCTGTGAAAACGGAAATCTTCGTCCGGGCTTTCAATCAGGTCTTTTTCGGCCAGGCGGACCTCTTCGATCTTGGCATCGACATCGTCCTTGTCGCCGTACAGGTAGGCCAGCTTCAGATAGTCCTGAAAATGCCGCGCCTCGGATTTGAGCAGGCTGGCGTAGAACTTGCCGAGCTCCTCATCCAAATGCGGCACCAGCGCCGCAAAACGCTCGCAGGAGCGCGCCTCGACGATGCCGCCGACAATCAGCGCATCGGTCAGGCGATAGGGGTTGTGGTTACGCACCAGCTTGCGCAACGCGCCGGCATAGCGCGCCGAACTGACGTTAGCCATGGGGATGCCGCGTTTGCGGATCAGGCTGATGACCTGTTCGAAGTGACGCAGCTCTTCTCGGGCCAGGCGCGACATCTTGGCCTGCAGGTCAAACTTGTCGTTGTACTGGAACATGAACTGAAACGCAGCGCCCGCTGCCTTTTTCTCGTTGTTGGCGTGATCGATCAGCAGGATATCCAGATTGCGCGTGGCCGCCTGCACCCAAGCATCAGGGGTACGACACAACAGGAACGCTTCGATTTCAGGGATCGGGTACATAGGCTCACGAGGACGACGGGACAAAGCCGGGCATTATACGAGCGCCTGTTTCATGCACGCCAGCCCGCAGCCAGGTACAGGCGGACTATAGTCATGGCAGTGGTTGTGTTTGAACCGTCGTGAGTGAGGAGCAAAACCTCATGCAATCGATCCGTAGCATTCTGGTGGTGATCGACCCCGGGCGTCCCGATAACCTGGCACTCAACCGTGCCCGCCAGATTTCCGGGGTCACCCAGGCTCATCTGCACGTGCTGATCTGCGACAGCAAGCACCCGCATACCCAGCAGCTCAACGAGCTGATGCGCGACCTGCACGCCGAAGGGTTCACCGCCAGCGCCCAGCAGGACTGGCAAGGGTCGACCTACAAGACCATCATCAAGGCGCAACAGGCTGAAGGCTGCGGACTGGTGATCAAACGCCACTGGCCCGACAACCCGCTGAAAAAGGCCCTGCTCACCCCCGATGACTGGAAACTGCTGCGTTATTGCCCAAGCCCGGTGCTGATGGTCAAGAGTGAGCGCCCCTGGAGCGGCGCGGTGGTGCTGGCCGCCGTGGATGTCGGCAACGCAGACGAGCCACACAAAGCCCTGCACGAGTCGATTGTCGACCACGGTTACGCCATCGCCAGCCTGGCTAAAGGCGAGCTGCACGTCATCAGCTCATACCCGGCGCCATCCTTGTCAGCAGCCGACCCGGCCAATCAGGGCGACGGCAGCCTGCAAGCGCGCTACCGCGAACAATGCGTCGACTTTGAGCAGCGCTTCGACATTGCCGACGAACGGCTGCACATTACCGAAGGCCCTGCCGATGTGCAGATTCCGCATCTGGCGCATCGGCTCGGCGCCGCCGTGACGGTGATCGGCACCGTGGCCCGCACCGGCATTGCCGGCGCATTGATCGGTAACACCGCCGAGGTGGTACTCGATGCGCTGGAAAGTGATGTGCTGGTGCTCAAGACCGAAGCCATCGTCGAGCATCTGGAGGCGTTGCTGGTCCAGACCTGAGAGCATCAGAATAATCAGGCGCCGAGCGCGTCGCGCAGAAAAGACGGGGCGATGTAGCGCTCGTAATGAGCATCGGACAACAGAAAGAACTCGCGGTCGATGGCATCGCGCAGGTCAGGCAGGGTCCAGCAGCGGAACTCCGGCAACAGCACGAAACCGTAGGCCTCGACATTGGTGATGACCCGTGCACCGCGGGCAATCAGTTGATAGGCCCAACAGTATTCGGACTGATTGGCAACAAAGCGGATCTTGCGCTGGGTCAGTTGCCAGCGCAGCTTGTCAGCATCGAAGACTTCGAGCTTGGCGGTCATGACCTGGACCAGCAACTGCTCAAGACGCAGCCATACGGCGCGCTTCTCGGCTTCGCCGTAGCTGTTCCAATTGACGATCTCGTGATGAAAGCGCTTGCAGCCCCGGCATACCCGGTCACCGAACACGGTGGAGCAAAGGCCGACGCAGGGCGTCTTGATGATCTGATCGGGCATGACGGGCAACGACTGGTGGAACGAGCGGCCATGTTAGCCCTTTGTCTAACAGGGGTCACCCCTCAAGATGTAGGGCCTAACTTACACTGGGCGAAGTTTTGCCGTAGAATCACCGTGCCTTTTAAAGGCGCAATGTCCGTCGGAAGCTGTTTTCAAAGCGTCACGAGCACAGTCAAGTTTTCCCGCAGCCCGGTGTCGTCTGGCCATTCCCTCATCACGAATGGCCGCCCGACCGCCCCACCCAGCCGGTCTGCAGGCGTAAAACTTTGAAAACAGCTTCGTAAGGAATTGCCGTTACCCTTGGCCAAAGTGCTCAAAAAGCATCGGCGCGCAGGGTGCGGATGATTTCTGGATGAGCGTCCCGGACACCCCAAGATGGGACCACTGATGAGGGTAATACTGTGCTTGAAGCCTACCGTAAACACATCGAAGAGCGTGCCGCCCAAGGCATCGTGCCTCAGCCGCTTAACGCCGAACAAACCGCAGGCCTGGTCGAGCTGCTGAAGAATCCCCCGGCTGGCGAAGAAGAAGTCCTCGTTGACCTGCTCACCAACCGCGTTCCACCAGGCGTTGACGAAGCGGCCTACGTCAAAGCCGGTTTCCTGTCTGCCATCGTCAAGGGCGAAACCAGTTCCCCACTGATCGACCGCAAGCGTGCCACCGAACTGCTGGGCACCATGCAGGGCGGCTACAACATTGCCACCCTGGTCGACCTGCTGGATGATGCCGAACTGGGCGCAGTGGCTGCCGAGCAGCTCAAGTTCACCCTGCTGATGTTCGACGCCTTCCACGACGTATCCGAGAAAGCCAAGGCTGGCAACGCCCACGCCAAGGCCGTTCTTGAGTCCTGGGCGGCCGGTGAGTGGTTCACCAACAAGCCTGCCATCGCCGAGAAGTACAGCCTGGCGGTGTTCAAGGTTCCGGGCGAAACCAACACCGACGACCTGTCCCCTGCCCCGGACGCCTGGTCACGCCCTGACATCCCTCTGCACGCCCTGGCCATGCTGAAAATGGCCCGTGACGGCATCGAGCCTGAGCAACAAGGCGCCATCGGCCCACTCAAGCAGATCGAAGAAGTCAAAGCCAAAGGCTTCCCTGTCGCCTACGTCGGTGACGTGGTCGGTACCGGTTCGTCGCGTAAGTCGGCAACCAACTCGGTGCTGTGGTTCTTCGGTGACGACATCCCTTACGTGCCGAACAAGCGCGCTGGCGGTTTCTGCTTCGGCACCAAGATCGCTCCGATCTTCTACAACACCATGGAAGACGCCGGCGCTCTGCCAATCGAATTCGATTGCACCGACCTGGCCATGGGCGACGTCATCGACGTTTACCCATACAAAGGTGAAGTGCGCCGTCACGGCAGCGACGAGCTGGTGACCACCTTCGAACTGAAAACCCCTGTGCTGCTGGACGAAGTCCGCGCCGGTGGTCGTATTCCGCTGATCGTTGGCCGTGGCCTGACCGAAAAAGCCCGCGCCGAACTGGGCCTGGGTCCAACCGACCTGTTCAAGCTGCCGGAAGCGCCGGTCGACACTGGCAAGGGCTTCACCCTGGCGCAGAAAATGGTCGGCAAGGCCTGTGGTCTGCCAGAAGGCAAAGGCGTACGTCCTGGCACCTACTGCGAACCGAAGATGACCACCGTCGGTTCCCAGGACACCACTGGCCCGATGACCCGCGACGAGCTCAAAGACCTGGCGTGCCTGGGCTTCTCCGCCGACCTGGTCATGCAGTCGTTCTGCCACACCGCGGCTTATCCGAAGCCGATCGACGTCACCACCCACCACACCCTGCCGGATTTCATCCGCACCCGTGGCGGCGTGTCCCTGCGTCCTGGCGACGGCATCATCCACAGCTGGCTGAACCGCATGCTGCTGCCTGACACCGTCGGCACCGGCGGTGACTCGCACACCCGCTTCCCGATCGGCATCTCGTTCCCGGCCGGTTCCGGCCTGGTCGCCTTCGCCGCTGCCACCGGCGTCATGCCGCTGGACATGCCTGAGTCGGTTCTGGTGCGCTTCAAGGGCAAACTGCAACCGGGCATCACCCTGCGTGACCTGGTACACGCCATCCCTTACTACGCGATCCAGAAGGGCCTGCTGACCGTCGAGAAGAAAGGCAAGAAGAACATCTTCTCCGGCCGCATCCTCGAAATCGAAGGCCTGGACGAGCTGACTGTCGAGCAGGCATTCGAACTGTCCGACGCCTCGGCCGAACGTTCGGCTGCCGGTTGCTCGATCAAGCTGCCTGAGAAGCCGATCGCCGAATACCTGCAATCCAACGTCACCCTGCTGCGCTGGATGATCAGCGAAGGCTACGGTGACCCACGTACCCTGGAGCGCCGTGCCCAGGCGATGGAAGCGTGGATTGCCAATCCTGTGCTGCTGGCGGCTGACCCGGACGCCGAGTACGCCGAGATCATCGAAATCGACCTGGCCGACGTCAAAGAGCCTGTCCTCTGCGCGCCGAACGACCCGGACGATGCCCGCCTGCTGTCTTCGGTACAGGGCGAGAAGATCGACGAAGTGTTCATCGGTTCGTGCATGACCAACATCGGCCACTTCCGCGCTGCCGGCAAGCTGCTCGAGAAGGTCAAGGGTGGCATTCCTACCCGTCTGTGGCTGTCGCCGCCGACCAAGATGGACGCTCACCAACTGACCGAAGAAGGCTACTACGGCATCTACGGCAAGGCCGGTGCACGCATGGAAATGCCAGGCTGCTCGCTGTGCATGGGTAACCAGGCACGGGTACAGACCGGCTCGACCGTGGTTTCCACCTCGACCCGTAACTTCCCGAACCGTCTGGGCGATGCGACCAACGTGTATCTGTCCTCGGCCGAACTGGCTGCGGTCGCTTCGATTCTCGGCAAGCTGCCGACCGTCGAGGAGTACATGACCTACGCGAAAGACATCGACAGCATGTCTGCCGACGTTTACCGCTACCTGAGCTTCGACCAGATCGCCGAGTTCCGTGAAGCGGCGGCAAGCGCCAACATTCCGGTTGTTCAGGCTTGATGGTGTAAACCTGCGTTAAAAAGAAACCCCGCCTTGTGCGGGGTTTTTTTATGCTCTTTTATTGCGGACGACCGCGTAACTCAGTATGAGCGGCTTTAGCCGCGAATTGGTTTTTAGACCCCTGGAAAATCCTTCATCGCGGTGGCTGAGCTGCAGGTTTCGCCCTGCGGGCGAACTTCCCTCCGTCCGGCACCCAAGTCGCGATTGGCGTCGTCTGTGCCATCTCGATTCGAAGAGCAAAAGTAACGGGCATAGCAAATTTCGCTTTCCGCTTGCAGCTTGCAGCTGGCAGCCAAAAAAAACGCCTCTCACGAGGCGTTTTTTTCATCACATCAACTCATCAAACCGTACTGCCCTGCCCGCTCAGGGCCAGGTCCAGCAGCTCGCGGTTGGCAACCGCGTACATGGCGTAGTCGGTGCCGCTGGCGGCACGCAGTTCGACCAGCATGGCGCGCCAGCGCTCGACCATTGCCGCGTGCTGTTCCAGCCACAACGCCAGGCGTTCTTCGATATCCTCCGGCGCCTCCTGCATCTGCAGAACCGAGATAGTGATCGCCCGTTGCTGCCAGTCGATATCATCACGGAACGCTTCGCGAGCCAGTGCCTGCCAGTTGTTTTCCACTGGCAGGTTGCTGATTTGCTGCAAGTACCAGGTGATTTCCAGGGCGCTGCCCACGGCGAAGAAGGTCTTGGCGACGTCAGCGGCGTTGTGGCCGGTCACGTCAGAGGCTTCGATGATCGGCAGCAGGGTATACAGGTGGGTAGTACCTGCCACCATCCGCGCCAGCAGCTCAGGTACGCCTGACTCGACGTAAGCCTCGTAGCGTTCCTGCCAGACCGAACGGGTGCGACCTTCGAGCAGCTCGTCGAGCTTCAGGCCCAGGGCCGCGATGTGCGGACCGAAGTGCGCAACGTCACGACCGGCATCCAGTTCATTGCGACGGCTGCGCAGGAACCAGCGCGTGGCACGACGCCCCAGACGCATCAGTTCATCCATCAGGGTCAGCTGGATCTCGGCCGGAACCTTGTAGTCCAGCGCCTCGATCTGCCGGAACCAGTGCGGCAGGTGGAAGATGTCACGCACGATGACATAGGCACCGGCGACCGCCGCCGCGCTCATGCCGGTGGACTCCTTCAGACGCTGTACGAAGGTGATGCCCATGTGGTTGACCAGATCGTTGGCGATCTGGGTGCTGACGATCTCGCGCTTGAGCCGGTGGCCGCGCATCGCTGCCGAGTAATCAGCACCCAGCGACGACGGGAACGCAGTTTCCATATCCCGGGCCAGGTAGTCATCATCGGGCACACGGGACTCAAGCAGCGCTTCCTTGAGGTCGATCTTGCTGTAGGAGATCAGCACCGACAGCTCGGCACGGGTCAGGCCATGACCACTGGCAACCCGTTCGGCGATCTGCTCTTCGGATGGCAGGAACTCAATGACCCGGTCCAGCTTGCCGCGCGCTTCGAGATCGTTCATCAGGCGCTTGTATTCGGCAATCCGGTCGTAAGCCCGACGCGCCGCCAGCGACAGTGCCTGGGTCTGCTTGTAGTTGTTGCCCAACACCAGATGACCCACTTCGTCGGTCATGCTTTCGAGCAGCTGGTTGCGCTGCTTCTGGGTCATGTCGCCGGCCTGGACCACTTCGTTGATCAGGATCTTGATGTTCACTTCGTGGTCGGAACAGTCCACACCACCGGCGTTATCGATGAAGTCGGTGTTGGTGGCGCCGCCATGCAGGCCGAACTCGACCCGGCCGAGCTGGGTCATGCCCAGGTTGCCACCCTCGCCCACCACCTTGCAGCGCAGCTCATCACCATTGACCCGCAGCGCATCGTTGGCCTTGTCGCCAACATCGGCGTGGCTTTCTTCACTGGATTTGACGTAGGTGCCGATGCCGCCGTTCCACAGCAGGTCGACCGGCGCCTTGAGCAAAGCGTGCATCAGCTCGGTCGGCGTCAGCTTGTCAGCCTTGATATCGAAGCGTTCTTTCATCTGCTCGGAGATCGCAATGCTCTTGGCGCTGCGCGGGAAGATGCCGCCACCGGCAGAGATCAGGCTGGCATCGTAATCGGTCCACGCCGAACGCGGCAGGTCGAACAACCGCTGACGCTCGGCGAAGCTGCTGGCCGGCTCCGGATTGGGGTCGATGAAGATATGCAGGTGGTTGAAGGCCGCGACCAGCTTGAGTTTGTCAGACATCAGCAAGCCGTTGCCGAACACGTCGCCAGCCATGTCACCGATGCCGATCACGGTGATGCTGTCTTGCTGGACGTTGATGTCACGCTCACGGAAGTGGCGCTGGACACCCACCCAGGCACCCTTGGCGGTGATGCCCATTTTCTTGTGGTCGTAACCTGCCGAACCACCCGACGCGAAAGCGTCACCGAGCCAGAAGCCGTAGTCGATGGCGATGCCGTTGGCGATGTCGGAGAACGTCGCGGTGCCCTTGTCGGCCGCCACCACCAGGTACGGATCGTCATCATCGTGACGCACCACATTGGTCGGCGGCACCAGCACACCTTCCTTGAGGTTGTCGGTGATGTCCAGCAGGCCGGAAATGAAAATCCGGTAGCAGGCAATCGCCTCGGCCTGGACTTCATCACGACCACCGGAAGTCGGCAGCCGACGCGGTACGAAGCCGCCCTTGGCCCCGACCGGCACGATCACCGAGTTCTTCACCTGCTGGGCTTTTACCAGGCCCAGCACTTCAGTGCGGAAGTCTTCTTCGCGGTCCGACCAGCGCAGGCCGCCACGCGCCACGTTGCCGAAGCGCAGATGCACACCTTCGACACGCGGCGAGTAAACGAAGATCTCAAACTTCGGCACCGGCTTGGGCAGCTCGGGGATCAGGCGCGGGTTGAACTTGAAGCTGAAGTAGCCCTTGTTCTGACCATTGGCGTCGGTCTGGTAGAAGTTGGTACGCAGCGTGGCCTTGATCAGGTCCAGGTAACGACGCAGGATCCGGTCTTCGTTGAGGACCTGAACATCATCGAGCGCGGTGAGAATCGCCTGCTCCAGGCGCAGTTGCTTGTCGTCCAGATCGTCCGAGCCCAGCTTGCGCGCCAGGTAGAAGCGGGTCTTGAACAACCGGGTCAGTTCACGGGCGATATCGGTGTGGTTGTTCAGGGTGCTGGCGATATAACCCAGGTCGAAGCCCAGGCGGATCTGTTTCAGGTAGCGGGCATAGGCCCGCAGCAGCGCCACATCGCGCCATGGCAGGCCGGCCGTCAGCACCAGGCGGTTGAACGCATCGTTCTCGGCGTCGCCGCGCACGATATGCACGAAGGCATCCTGCAACACGTCGTTAAGCTGCTGGATATCCAGGTCCAGACCTTCAGCGTAAGTGAACGCGAAGTCATGAATCCAGAATTCACGGCCATCGACATGCTGCAAACGATAAGGGAACTCGCCCAGCACCCGCAGGCCGAGGTTCTCCAGGATCGGCAGGACATCGGACAGCGCCAGCGGGGTATCGGCGTGGTACAGCTTGCAATGCAATTGCTGACGACGCCCGGCCAGTGGCTGATAGAAACTCATCACCAGCGGATTGTCTTGCGACAGGCTCAGCACATGCTGCATGTCGACCACTGCCGAATGCGCGGCAAAGCGCTCGCGATAGCCGGCGGGGAAGCCTTTCGGGAAGTCTTCCAGAACGTTGGTGCCGTGGGCCTCGCCGAAGCTCTCGATGACCAGGCTGGCATAATCGTCTTTCCACGAGCGACAGGCCTGGATGACTTCGTTTTCCAGTTGGACCGGGTCGATATCCAGCGTGACTTTCGGGTCAACCCGCAGGATCAGTTGCACGCGGGCCAGGACCGACTCGGAGAAGAACGTCCAGAACTCGCAATCGCTGGCCTTCAAGCGCTCCATGAGCACTTGCTGGATCTTCTGCCGCACCTCGGTGGAATACACGTCACGCGGCACGTAGGCCAGGCAGTAGCAGAAACGCCCGTACGGGTCCTTGCGCAGGAACACCCGAATCTTGTTGCGCTCCTGGATCTGGACGATCGACATCACGGTGCCGAACAGTTCGTCCACCGGGGTCTGGAACAGGTCGTCACGCGGCAACACTTCGATGACCTGGGCCAGCTCCTTGCCCAGGTGCGCCTTGGCGTCGAAGCCGGAGCGACGCTCGACTTCCGCGACCTTGCGGCGAATGTAAGGAATACGATGCACGTTCTCGCCATACACCGACGAGGTGTACAGGCCCATGAAACGGCATTCCTTGACCACGCTGCCCGAGGCATCGATCAGGCGGATCGACACGTAGTCCGGGTAAGCCGGACGGTGCACCCGGCTGGGCAGCGCGGCCTTGGCGAACGACAGCAGGGTCGGCTCCTGCAGGTATTTCACCGCATAGTCTTCGATATGCAGGTCCTCGTCACTGAGCCCGGCACGCAGCAAACGGGTCAGGCCCAGCAGGGACGAGGGGTCGTATTCGATGTGACCGCCATCGGCTTCACTGCGCACCGTGAACTCTTCATAGCCCAGGAAAGTGAAGTGGTTGTCCACCAGCCACTGCAGGAACACCTTGACCTCGGCTTTCTCCTCGGGGTCGATGGCATATTGGCTGGCATCAATGGCCGCCAGTACATCGTTGACCCGGGCCTTCATCGGCTCGAAGTCTTCAACCGCCACCCGCACCTCGCCCAGCACCTGTTCCAGCTCACGGGCCAGGGCACTCAACTCGCTGGCATTGGAGCAGCGGTCGATTTCCAGGTACATCAGCGACTCTTGCAGCACGCCCTCGCCGCTGGTGCCTTTGGGCAGCAGTTCGAGCAGTTCGCCCTGGGGACCACGGCGTACGCTCAGAACAGTGGTCTGCAAGGTATGGATGCTGTAGCTGCGGCGATTGAGCTCGGTGCGTACCGAGTCGACCAGGAACGGCAGGTCGTGATGCAGCACTTCGACCACGGTATGGGTCGACTGCCAGCCATGGCGCTCGTAGTCAGGGTTGTAGACGCGTACTTGCGGAGTATCGTGTTCGAAGCGTTCCAGCAGTCGCCAGGCCGACAGCGTACAACCGGCCAGATCGGACAGGCGGCGCTGAGTCAGTTCATCCAGAGAAATGATGCCGAAAAATTGCTCGGCGAACAGGGCCACTTGTGGCAAGGCCTGATCGCTGATGTGCTGCGCCAGGGCCGCTTGCAGTTGATGCTGGAAGTCGGCCTTGCTGGCTGCGGTGAAGAACGCCATCGATGATACTCCGCTTTGGCTTTTTTAGAGGGCTGAGCAGCTTGTCGTGATCCGGTCGTCGACAGGATCGAGTGTAGAGCGAAATAGACACAACCTCGGGCAACGACACAATCGGTTGCCCATTTCCGGAAGTACGTCAGAAAAAGCCACGAACCGGCAACACGCCAGCACACAACCGTTCATCGCCTTTTTCCAGCTTAACGACAGCAGCGCGGCAACGGCTTACAGGGCTGCGACATATTCGGTCATCGACCAACAGGTACGATAACCACCCGACCGGCGCCAACCCGCCGCACCAGCAAAGTTCATCAGGTGCTGGCACAATTGCGCCCCGCCAGTAGCCCGGACCAGGAATCTCACATGCTGATCAACACCCTCTGCCTCATTGCCAATCCCTGCGACGACGAATACGACGACATGGCCATGCTCTGCTGCCACGGCGATAATGGCGATCTGTTTTCGCTGGGCCGCTTCCCGGATGAGGATCAGGTCGAGATCCGCATAGGCGACGATAAAAGCCTGGAAGTCAGCAGCCTGAAGATCACCCTTGAAACCGCTCGACTGCTGATCGAGCTTGAGCCAGCCGATGCGGCGCGCCTTGAAGGCCATGGGCACTATGAAATCCACTACGACAGTCAGGTCAGTGACCTGGCCGAAATCGACCAGACCCTGCGCATTATTCTGAGCAACAATGTCGGTACATATGTCAGCCAGATCAGCTGAGCTGAGCGGGTAAAGTCATGCGCCATCGCCCAGGAGGCCGCCATGACCACGCCACGTTTCGACGCTCATTGCCATATTTTCAACCCGCGCTATTCGCTCAAGGTCTGTAACCGGCCGGTGCCCGGCCCCTTCACCGTCGCCGACTACCAGGCCAGTGTCGCGCCACTGGGGTTTACCGGTGGTGCGGTAATTTCCAGCACCGCCCAAGGCTTTCACCAGGGCCACCTGCTTGACGCGCTGCGCTGGCTGGGTCCTGGCTACGTCGGGGTCACCCGCCTGCCAGCCACGGTCGCCGACGCCGAACTCGACACCTTGAACGGCTTCGGGGTACGCGGCCTGCGCCTGGCGCTTAAAACCGGCGAGCCGCTATTGCAGGAGCAGATCCTGGCGATGGGGCGGCGGGTACACCGCCATGTGGGCTGGCATGTCGAGCTGGCGGTGGACGCCCGCGAACTGGCCGACCTTGAAGACTGCCTGTCGCAGCTGCCAGCGCTGTGCCTGGACCACCGGGTACTGAGCCGCAACGGTCTGCCGACCCTGCTGCGCCTTGCCGAACAGGGCGCGCACGTCAAGATCTGCGGCATGAGCGGCTTCAATGCCACCTCCGTCGGGATGCTCAAGGACATCCATGCAGCCAACCCCAGCGCGCTGATGCTCGGCACCGGCCTGCCGTTGATCAACGCAACACCGGACGCCCTGCTGCGCGACCTTGAAATGCTCTTCGAGACCCTCGGCGACTCGGCAGCCCAGCGCGTGCTATGGAACAACGCGGCCAGTTTCTATCGACTGCAAACCAGTTGAGGCGGTAGCCGCCGAAAAATACCCGCCGCCATTAGTCGTCAGGGGTCCGGATAGATTAAAGTAGCGCCCCCAGCCCAGGGTTCTGTTTTGCAGGCCGACTCCCGGTATCCGGTTCACCGGACTACTTGCATGGCCTGACTCGCGACACTCGGGGCCGCCATTGCACAGCGGTACCACCTTGCCAGGAACCATCATCGATGGAACATCGTGAAGCGCTGATTGCGCTGCGCAGCTTTCTTTCAACCCAGATCCTCGGTCAGGAAAAGCTGGTCGACCGGCTGCTGATCGCTCTGCTCGCCGATGGCCACATGCTGGTCGAGGGTGCGCCGGGGCTGGCCAAGACCAAGGCCATCAAAGAACTGGCCGAAGGGGTCGAAGCCCAGTTTCATCGTATCCAGTTCACCCCTGACCTGCTGCCGGCGGACATCACCGGCACCGAAATCTACCGCCCTGAAACCGGCAGCTTCGTGTTCCAGCAGGGGCCGATCTTCCATAACCTGGTGTTGGCCGACGAAATCAACCGCGCCCCGGCCAAGGTCCAGTCAGCCCTGCTCGAAGCCATGGCTGAGCGTCAAGTCAGTGTCGGGCGCAGCACCTACGACCTGTCGCCGCTGTTTCTGGTCATGGCCACCCAGAACCCTATCGAGCAGGAAGGCACTTACCCGCTGCCTGAGGCCCAGCTCGACCGTTTTCTGATGCACGTCAAGATCGGCTTCCCGGACGCCGCCGTAGAACGCAAGATTCTCCAGCAGGCACGCGGCGAGGCCTTGAACGGTGAAACCAAGCCGGAGCGGCGGGTCAGCCAGCAAGCGATCTTTGCCGCACGCAAGGAAATCCTCGGCTTGTACATGGCCGATGCCGTGGAGGAGTACCTGGTGCAATTGGTAATGGCCACCCGCACGCCCGCCAAGTTCGACCCGGAACTGGCCGAGTGGATCGGCTACGGCGCCAGCCCGCGCGGCTCGATTGCCCTGGACCGCTGCGCACGGGCGCACGCGTGGCTGGCCGGGCGCGACTTTGTCAGCCCCGAAGACATCCAGGCGGTGCTGTTTGACGTGTTGCGTCACCGCATCATCCTGTCGTTCGAAGCCGAAGCGGCCGGTATCGATCA
Source organism: Pseudomonas sp. StFLB209 (assembly GCF_000829415.1). Taxonomy (NCBI): domain Bacteria; kingdom Pseudomonadati; phylum Pseudomonadota; class Gammaproteobacteria; order Pseudomonadales; family Pseudomonadaceae; genus Pseudomonas; species Pseudomonas sp. StFLB209. The sequence continues at coordinate 6,249,747 of NZ_AP014637.1, forward strand.
GGACCGGGTGACCCAGCGCATCCTCGACGTCGTCGCCGTCGCCTGACGCCATGCCAGCAGACCTGATTTCTCAACCGGGCATCCGGGTCAGCCTGCGCGAACTGATCGAGATGCGCCATCGCGTTCGTGAGGTGCAGCTGTTCTCCACGCCAAACCGGCGCAGCCCGCTGATCGGCCTGCACCACTCGAAGCTGCGCGGGCGCGGCGTGGACTTCGATCAGGTGCGGGTCTACCAGGCCGGCGACGATGTGCGCAACATCGACTGGCGAGTCACCGCCCGCACCCAGGAACCACATACCAAGCTGTTTCACGAAGAGCGTGAACGGCCGATTTTCATCATGGTCGAGCAAAGCCGCCGGCTGTTCTTCGGCTCAGGGCTGACCTTCAAATCGGTGCTGGCGGCGCAAGCGGCCGCCTTGATCGGCTGGGCCGCCCTGGAACACAACGACCGGGTGGGCGGCCTGGTGTTCGGTGACCGGGAACACTACGAAATCAAACCGCGACGCAGCAAGCAGAGCCTGCTGCAACTGCTCAATCGGCTGGTGCGGGTCAACCAGTCGCTGCACACCGAAATCGCCGCCGATCGCGATGCCTTCGGTACCGCATTGCGCCGCGCCCGCGAAGTGCTACGCCCCGGCAGCCTGGTGATCGTGCTGTGTGACGAGCGCGCGCTCAGCGATGCGGCCGAGCAGCAGCTGAGTCTGTTGTCACGACATTGCGACCTGCTCCTGCTGCCGCTCTCCGACCCGCTGGACCGCGCCCTGCCCGCCGCCGGCCTGCTGCGCTTTGCCGAACGAGGCGCCGAGCTCGAGCTCGATACCTTGAATGTCGAACTGCGCAAAAACTACCGGGCGCTGGGCGAAGCCCGCTGCGCACGCTGGGAACGTCTGGCGCAAAAGCTGCGGGTGTTGCTGATGCCCTTGAGTACCCAGATCGAACTGGTCGAGCAGTTGCGTGAGTTCCTCAAGGCCCAGCGCCCGGTGAAGCAGCCATGAGCCTACTGGACCAGCTACAGCCATTGATCGCACCTGCGCCGCCGGGGCTGTGGCCGCCCGCGCCGGGCTGGTGGCTGCTGATCGCCCTGTTGCCCTTGGCCGGCTGGGGATTATGGCGATCCTACCGGCTGCTGCGGGCGCGTAACCCGTTGCCACGCGCCGAGCAACCGCTGGACCCGGTACGGGTGGCGGCACTCGCAGAACTGGCCAGCCTGGCCAAGCCCTATGACGGTGCGCCGGCCGGTGCCTGGCTGCAGCAAATCAACGGTTTGCTCAAACGCCTGTGTCGCAACCACTATCCGTACAGCCAGAGCCACACCCTCAATGGCCGTAAATGGCTGGCGTTTCTCGACAACCGTTGCCCGGCCGCAGGCCTGACGCGCTGGATGGTGTTGGTCGAAGGCGCCTACAAACCCGAATGCAAACTGGACGATAAAGCGATCAACGGCCTGACCCAGTCGGTCGAAACCTGGATCCGCAAACATGTTTGAGTTCGCCTGGCCGTGGATCTTCGCCCTGCTGCCGCTGCCTTGGCTGATGCGCTGGCTGCTGCCGGTGGCCGACAACGGCGAGGCGGCGCTCAAGGTCAGCTTCATCAGTGAACTCGAAGGCCTCAAAGGCCGCCGCGCCAGAGCCAACCTGCCCGCCTGGCGGCAACGCGGCCCGTTGCTGGTGATCTGGCTGTTGCTGTTGCTGGCCAGTGCCCGCCCGCAATGGCTCGGCGAGCCCTTGCCGATTGCCGCCAGCGGCCGGGACCTGCTGGTCGCGGTGGATGTCTCTGGCTCCATGGACTACCCCGACATGCAATGGCAGGGTGAAGAGCTCAGCCGTCTGGCCCTGGTGCAGCAGATGCTCGGCGACTTTCTTGAACACCGTGAAGGCGACCGGGTCGGCCTGATCCTGTTTGGCAGCCAGGCTTATGTGCAGGCCCCCCTGACCTTCGACCGGCGAACCGTGCGGGTCTGGCTGGACGAAGCGCGGATCGGCATTGCCGGCAAGAACACCGCCATCGGTGATGCCATTGGCCTGGCCTTGAAACGCCTGCGCCAACGGCCGGCCGAAAGCCGGGTACTGATTCTGGTCACTGATGGCGCCAACAATGGCGGGCAGATCGACCCGGTGACCGCTGCCCGACTGGCGGCCGATGAGGGGGTGAAGATCTACCCGATCGGCATCGGTGCGGACCCGGACAGCACCGGCATCCAGAGCCTTTTGGGCCTCAACCCGAGCCTGGACCTCGACGAGCCGACACTCAAGCGTATCGCCGAGCTCAGCGGCGGCGAGTATTTCCGTGCCCGCGACGGCGACCAACTGGAGAACATCCGCAGCATCCTCGATGCTCTGGAGCCGGTCGCCCAGCAACCGACCCAGGCCCGCCCGGCCCTGCCGCTCTATTCCTGGCCACTGGCGCTGGCGCTGCTGCTCAGTGTGCTATGGGTGATTGTCGAGCTCTGGCCTGACAACGCACTGGAGCGCCTGCGCCAGGCCGCAGTCGAGCGACTGAACGCCCTGCGCCAGCGCCTTAAAAAGACCGGAGCCCGCAAATGAGCGCATTCTGGCCTTACTGGCTGCGCCCGCTGTGGCTGCTGGTCATCCCCTTGCTGGTCTGGTTGCTGTACAAGCTCTGGCACCGCCAGAAACGCGCCGGGCGCTGGCAGCTGCTGATACCGCCCGCGTTTCACGCAGCACTGCTCAACGGCGGTAACGGCCGGGGCAGCAAACAACCCTGGGTGGTGCTGGGTCTGGCCTGGCTGCTTGCCGTACTGGCCCTGATCGGTCCCAGTTGGCAACGCATCGAACAACATGGTCAGAAGCCGGTTGATCCATTGGTGGTGGTGCTTGAGCTCACCCCGCAGATGCTCGCCACCGACACCCCGCCCAGCCGTCTGGAGCAGGCCCGGCGAAAACTGCGCGACCTGTTGCAGGCGCGCAGCGATACCCAGACCGCGGTCGTCGTGTACGCCGGCAGCGCCCACACGCTGGTGCCACTGTCTGACGACCTGGCCACCAGCTACAACCTGATCGACGCCATCAAGCCGTCGATCATGCCGGCCGCCGGGCAGCGCGCCGACCTGGCGCTGGGCAAGGCTCTGGAGCTGCTGCGCCAAGCCGACCTGGGCCAGGGCCGGGTGCTGCTGATGACCTCTGCACTCAATGAACAGGAACGTCAGGGCATCCGCCAGCGGCTGGGCAACCAGAGCCCGTCGCTGAGCATCCTTGGCCTGGGCAGCAATGATGGCGTACCGGTGACCCAGGAGAATGGCGGTCTGTTACGCGATGAACACGGCGCGATCATGGTCGCCCGGCTCGACAGTCAGGGGCTCGCTGATTTCGCAGCACAGGTCGGGGGCAACTACCGTCAGGCGCGTCCTGGCCTTGACGATCTGCGCAGCCTGGGTCTGCTCGACAGCCCGCAGCAAATCAATCGCGATGGCCGCGTTCTGCGCCTGGACAGCCGCGCTGACCAAGGCTATTGGCTGCTCCTGCCACTGCTACTGCTGGCCGCCTGCGCGGCACGCCGGGGCTGGCTGTTCGTGCTGGCCCTGCTGTGTGTGCTGCCGCACAACGCCATGGCGTTTGAATTCCAGGACTTGTGGTTGCGCGCCGATCAACAGGGTCAGCGGCTGATGCAAAAAAAGCGCCCTGGCGAAGCAGCGCAACGCTTCACTGACCCGCGCTGGAAAGGCACGGCGCTCTACGCAGCCGGCGACTACGCCGCTGCGGCGCAACAATTTGCCGGCGGTGATACGCCCGCCGACCACTACAATCGTGGTAATGCCCTGGCCATGAGCGGTGAGCTGGAAGCGGCGCTGGATGCCTATGAGCAGGCGCTGGAGCGCCAGCCTGACTTTCCTGCCGCACAGTTCAACCTGAGCCTTGTCCAACAGGCTCTGGATCAACTGCAACCCGCTGCAACCGACGAGCCGCAGCAGCCGCCAAGCGAAGAACAGGCGTCACCGGACGAAGCGGCTGACAGCGCTCAGCAGGCTGACACCAGCCAGCAACAAAGCCAGGCCCAGCACAGCGAACAAGACGAGCCACCGAGCCAGACCCGCGACGCGAGTAACATGAACTCAAGCGATGCCATCGACGAAGCCGACAACACCACTCGCCCGCCCGTGGCCCTGCCCGACGAGCCGTTCGATGGCGAGCGGCGCCAGTCGCTGGAGCACTGGCTCCGGCAGATCCCCGATGATCCGGGCGAACTGCTGCGACGCAAATTCCGTTATGAGCAGCAACATCAGGAAACCAGCCGATGAGCCGCGCCCCCCTTTTGTTGTCCGGCCTTCTGCTGTGGATGACCGCACTGTGTAGCCAGGCCGCCGAACTCACCGCGCAGGTCGACCGCACCCGGCTGGTCGCCGGTGAGACGGTCGAGCTGACCCTGGAAACCAACGACGTCACCCAGTTCGGCAAACCTGACCTGAGCGTGCTGGACGAAGCCTTCGAAGTGCGTGACACCCGCCAGGTCAACAGCCTGACCACCCTGGACGGCAACAGCCAGGCCAATACCCGCTGGCTGATCACCCTGTTGCCACGCCACACCGGCAGCGTCGAGATACCACCGGTGCAACTGGGCCAATCACGCACCCAACCGGTCTTGCTGCAGGTATTGCCCGGCGATGCCCAAGAACCGGGCAGCGAGCTGGCACCGGTGTTCATCGAGGCCAGCCTCGACCAGGACAGCGTCTATGTACAGGCCCAGGCGGTGCTGACCCTGCGTATCTATCACTCGGTGTCACTGTTCGACGACAGCAGCCTGAGCCCGCTGCAACTGCCCGAAGCCCGTATCGAGAAACTCGGTGACTCACGAACCTACGAGAAACTCATCAACGGTATCCGCCACGGGGTGATCGAGACCCGCTACGCCATCTATCCGCAACAAAGCGGGCTGCTGAAGATTCCGGCGCTGGTGTTCAGCGCCACCCAGGCCCAGAGCCCCTCGGCGGCCAGCCCCGGCCAGCAACAGGCGCCTAACCCCTATGGGCCGCAACCGGGCAAGGCCCTGCAGGTCAGCTCGGCGGAAATCAGCCTCAAGGTCAAGGCGCGCCCGGAGTTGTGGCCGGCCGATAAGCCATGGCTGCCGGCCAGCAGCGTGAATCTCGAAGAAAGCTGGAACCCGGACACCACCACCGTCCAGGCCGGGGATTCACTGACCCGGACCTTGACCCTCAAGGTCGAGGGCCTGTCGGCTTCGCAATTGCCGCCCCTGCAGATCCCCGACTTGCCAGGCGTACGCCGCTATCCGGACCAGCCACAACTGACCAATCAGCCAGGTGAGCGTGGCCTGACTGGCAGCCGCAAAGAAAGCGAAGCGCTGGTACCGGGCCGGGCCGCCAGCCTGGAACTGCCGGCAGTGGAAGTCACCTGGTGGAACACCCGCGAAGACCATATCGAACACACCAGCCTGCCGGCGCGTACCTTGCAGGTCAGCGTCAACCCGGGGCTGGCAGTCGACACCCCGGTATCCGGTGAGCACGGGCTGTCGCCATGGCTATGGATCTGGCAACTGAGCACGCTGTTTTTCGCCTGCACAACCCTGCTGGGCCTGTGGCTCTGGTGGCGGGCCCGCGGCCTGCCGGCGGTGGCGCGCGCCGCGCAGACCGGTCCCAGCCCGCGCACGGTGCTCGATGACCTCAGGCGTGCCTGCCTGGCCAACGACCCGCAAAGTACCCGCCAGGCGCTCGACGCCTGGGCCCGTCAACAGCCCGAAACCCTGGCCGACATGGCCGCGCGCTTTGTGCCGCTGTCCGATGCGCTGGACGGTCTGAACGGGGCGCTGTACAGCGAAGCCGGGCCGTTCTGGCTCGGTGAAGAGTTGTGGCGGGCGATCCGCAGCCTGCCGACGGTAGAGCCCATACAAGACAGCTCGGCAGACGCCGGGCTGCCACCGCTGTATCCGAAATGAATTCACGGCCTTGCAGGAGCGCTGCCCGGCGGGTCCTGCGCGGTTCAATCACAAGGTAATGCAATGCGTCTGTTTCACACCTCCGACTGGCATTTGGGTCAGCACCTGCATGGTCAGGAACGCGATTTCGAGCATCAGGCTTTTCTGGGCTGGCTGTTGGCCCGACTGGCCGAGCGGCGACCCGACGTGCTGCTGATCGCTGGCGATATCTTCGATACAGTCAACCCGCCGGTCAGTGCCCAGGAGCGCCTGTACGAATTCATCGTCGACGCCCATGAGCAGCAGCCACACCTGACCATCGTGATGATTGCCGGCAACCACGACTCCGGCTCGCGTATCGAACTGCCCGCGCCGTTGATGCGCCGCCTGCGTACCCACGCGCTGGGGCGGGTGCTGTGGCTCGATGACGGCAGCCTGGATGCCGAGCGCCTGTTGCTGCCATTGCCCGATGCCAGTGGCTCGGTGCGGGGCTGGTGCCTGGCGTTGCCGTTCCTGCGCCCGGCGGAAGTCACTGGCGCGCAGGCGGGCGATAACTACCTGCACGGCATTGCCCAGGTGCATCGCCTGCTGATCGACGCCGCGCAACGCAAACGCGAGCCCGGCCAGGCACTGATCGCCATCAGCCATGCGCACATGGCCGGCGGCAGCGTGTCCGAAGACTCCGAACGCAGCCTGATCATCGGCAACGCCGAAGCCCTGCCAGCAGCCCTGTTCGGCCCGGAAATCACCTACGTGGCGCTTGGGCACCTGCATAAGCCACAGCAGGTCAACGGCGAGACACGCATCCGCTACAGCGGCTCGCCGATTCCGCTGTCATTCTCAGAGATTGGCTACAAGCACCAGATACTGGAAATCACCTGCGAGGGTGAACAACTGGTGAGCGTCGAACCGCTGCTGATTCCACGTGCCGTGCCCCTGCAACGCCTCGGTCCGGCGCTGCTCGACGACCTGTTGGTACAGCTCGGCGCACTGCCACAGGTCGACTTGCTTGATGAACCCCATCGCCAGCCATGGCTGGAGGTCCGGGTGCGTCTCGACCAGCCGCAGCCAGACCTGCGCAACCGTATCGAGGCGGCACTGCAAGGCAAGGCTGTACGCCTGGTACGCATCGCCGCCGAATATGCCGGGCGCAACGGCGACGCTGAAGACGCTGCCGCCAGCGAGCTGATCGACCTCGAACAGCTCACCCCCCATGAACTGTTCCGGCGGGCCTGGCAGGACAACTACGGTAATGAGGTCGACGACCAGACCCTCGATGATTTCGCCACGCTGCTGCGTGAAGTGCAGCAGGAGGCCGAACAATGAAGATTCTTGCCATCCGCCTGAAGAACCTGGCATCGCTGGCCGGCCCGTTCGAGGTCGACTTCAGCGCAGAACCGCTGGCCAGCGCCGGATTGTTCGCCATCACCGGCCCGACCGGAGCCGGCAAGAGCACCCTGCTCGACGCCCTGTGCCTGGCACTGTTCGGCGCCGTGCCACGTCTGAGCCGGGTCGGCCAGTCCAAGGTGCCGGACATCGACGGTGAGATCACCACCAGCGACCCGCGCACCCTGCTGCGCCGTGGGACCGGCAGCGGTTATGCCGAAGTGGACTTCATCGGCATTGATCAGCGCCGCTACCGTGCCCGTTGGGAGACCAATCGCGCCCGCGACAATGCCAGCAAAAAACTGCAGGCCAGCCGGCAGATCCTGACTGATCTGGACAGCGAGCAGGTGCTCAGCAATCAGAGCAAACGCGAGTTCGAGCAACTGGTCGAACAACGCCTGGGCCTGAATTTCGAGCAGTTCACCCGTGCCGTGATGCTCGCCCAGAGCGAATTCAGCGCCTTTCTCAAAGCCGACGACAAAGAACGCAGCGAACTGCTGGAAAAACTCACCAATACGGCCATTTACAGCCAACTGGGCAAGCGCGCCTGGCTCAAGGCCAGCGACGCAAAAAAAGCGCTGGAAGACCTCAACCTGCTGGCCAGCGGCGTGGCCCCCATGCCCGCCCAGGCCCGTGCCGAGCTGGATGAGCAGTTGAGCCTGGCCCAGCAGCAGCTCAAGCTCGCCCAGCAGCGCCTGCGCGAGCTGGAACAGCAACAGCAGTGGTTCGGCCAGTTACAACGGCTGGGCGCAGAGACCCAGGCCACTCGTCACAGCCTGGCCTGCGCCGAGCAAGACTGGCAGGATCAAGCCGGCGAGCGAGACAAGCTCGGCCAACTGGAGCGCCTCGCACCGCAACGCCATCGCTTTGTCCGACGCGCCAGCCTGGATGCGCAACGGGCACCGTTGGCGCAGCACATCGCCCGGCAACAGGCCCGCCACGGCGAACTGAGCGCCGCCCACCAGCAGTTGCAAGCCAGCCGCGACATGGCCCACACCACACTGCTTGCAGCCCAGCAACAGGCCAGCGAGTCACGAAGCCGGCTGCAACACGCCTTCGACACCCAAAACACCCTGAGTCATCAGGCCGACGCGCTGAGCAAAACCCGCGCCAGCCAGCAACAACATGAACACGACTGCCAACAGGCTCAGCAGCAACTGGACAGTTTGCTCGCCCAACAGCAACACGTCGCACAACGCCTGGCCGACATCACCGCGCAGCTCGACAACAGCAGTGCACTGGCGCCCCTGACCCAGGCCTGGAGTGCCTGGCAAGGCCGGCTCAAGTCACTGACCCTGACCGCCAATCGCTGGCGCCACGGGCAACAGGAACTGCCGGCCCTGACCCGGCGTGCCAGCGACGCCGAACAGCAACTGGCCGAACAGCGCAACGCCCTGGAACTGCTGTACCGCGAAGCCGACTGCGAAGTCTCGGCGGTAACCGAACAGCTGCAATTGCTCGGCGGCCTGCTGCAAGACAACCGCAAGCAACAGCGTGCCAGCGAAGAACTTGAGCGGCTGTGGACCAGCCACCAGCAATTGGAGCAACAACGCCAAGGCATCACTGACCAGTTGCATAAAGCCGGCCAAGAGCGCGAACAACTGGCCGCCGATGGCAGTGCGGTCAACGAGCAGCTCAAAGTCGCCGAACAAACCCTCAGCGTCACCCGCGAACTGCTGGAGCGCCAGCGCCTGGTGCGCAGCGCCGGGGTCGATGCGCTGCGCAACCAGTTGCAGGACGAGCAGCCTTGCCCGGTGTGCGGCAGCATCGAGCACCCTTGGCACCAACCCGAAGCGCTGTTGCAGGGGCTGGCCGAACACGATGAAAGCGAACAGGCCGGCGCCGAAAAGGCCGTCGAAGAGCTCAAGGAACGCCGCAGCCTGCTGCGCGAGCAATACGCGGTGCTTACCTCACGCATGAAAGACCTGCTGGGTCAGCAGGATCAGTTGCAAAGCCAGCAGCAAGCATTGGCAAAGCCGTTGCAGGAGCATCCTCAGGCAGCCGCCCTGCATGCAATTAACGAGGCAGAACGCGCGGCCTGGCTGCAACGCCAACAGCAGCAGCTCACCCAGGTCATTGAGCAGGACGAGCAGCGCCAGCAGGCGCTGCTCAAGCTGCAACAGGACGCCGGCCGGCTGCAGCAACAACTGCAAGAAGCCCAGCAAGCCAGCCAGAACGCCAACGCCCAGATTGAAGAGCAGCAACGTCAACTCAATAGCGACCATGCGCGTCTTGAAGAAGAACTTGGCGCATTGCAGCCGATACTGCCAAGCGACTGGCTTGAGGCACTGCGCAACGAGACCTCGGCCAGTGTCATGCGGCTGGAGCAGCAAGTCGTTGAACGCCTGGCGCTGCTTGAGCAGCAACAGGAGCAACAGCAGGAGCAGGCTGAGCGACACAAGCGCGTTGAACAGCAACAACTTGAACTCACCGCTCGCCAGCAACGTCAGGCTGAACTGCAACAACAGGTGCAAAGCCTCAGCGAACAACAGCAGGCCAGCCAGACGCTATTGGGCGAACTGCTTGGTGGCCATGCCAGCGCCGAACAATGGCAGCAAACGCTGGAACAGTCGATTGAACAGGCCCGCGCAGCCGAGCAACTGGCCGCCCAGGGGCTACAGGACAACCAGGCGCAGAGCATCCAGCTGGCCGCCGAACTCAAGGCCAGCGAACAACAGCAGCAGGCGTTGCAGGATGAGGCCGCCGGACTCGATGAGCAGATCAGCGCCTGGCGCAACAGCCATGCGCAACTGGACGATGCGACCCTCAATGCCTTACTGGAAGTCGACGACGCGCAGCTTGAAGAACTGCGTCAGCGCTTGCAGGCCGCCGAGAAAGCGCTGGAGCAGAACCGGGTCCTGCTGCACGAACGCGAACAGCGCCTGAGCGAACATCAGGCCCACTTTCCAGAGCTTACCGACGGCGCCGGGCTGGAACAGGCCGCACAGCAAAGCCGCGAGCAGTGCGCAGTGACCGAACAACAATGCGCTGATCTGCGTGCGCAGGTCAGCGAGGACCAGCGCCGCCAGCAAGCCAATGGTGAGCTGCAGGCGCGTATCGAGCAGGCTACGGCCGAACGCCTGCGCTGGGGCCGCCTGGCAGAATTGATTGGTTCAGCCGAAGGCGACCGTTTCCGCAAGATCGCTCAGGCTTACAACCTCGACCTGCTGGTCCATCACGCCAATGCCCAATTGCGCCAACTGGTGCGCCGCTACCGGCTCAAGCGTGGCGGCAGCCTGTTGGGCCTGCTGGTGATGGACACTGAAATGGGCGACGAACTGCGTTCGGTGCATTCACTGTCAGGCGGCGAAACCTTCCTGGTGTCGCTGGCCCTGGCGCTGGGCCTGGCCTCGATGGCCTCCAGCACCTTGCGCATTGAATCGCTGTTCATCGACGAAGGCTTCGGCAGTCTCGACCCTGAGTCACTGCAACTGGCCATGGACGCCCTCGACGGCCTGCAAGCTCAGGGGCGCAAGGTCGGGGTGATTTCCCACGTCCAGGAAATGCACGAGCGCATTGCCGTGCAGATTCGTGTCCGCCGCCAGGGTAACGGCCAAAGCACCCTGGAAGTGGGCGGCTGAGCAGGGTCAGGACGCGTGCTGAGGCAGCGGTTGTCCGGTGGCGGCGCTGTGCACGGCCACCGGCGCCTGAGCACTGCTGACCTGAGCGGCATTGATTTGCGGATTCATGCTGGTCACGGTCACCACGGCAATGAACACCACATACAGGGCAATGGCGATATACGCGCCCTGCTTGATCGAATGAAGTATGGCTGTGGCCATCGGTTTTGCTCCATCACGGGTTTCAGAACACTAGCATTACTGAAAACCGGGTCCATGAAAAAACATACCTCTATATATCAGGCATCAATGGTATTGATGCTTGCAGCCGCTGAAAGTTGAAGTTTTTTTACTGGCCAAAAACACCAATCCCCGTGAGCGCAATACTCACGGGGATCGTGCAGATACAAGGGCTTTCGCGAGCAGGCTTGCCGCCGGGTCTGCGTTGCCTAGCGCACGTTGGCTAGAGGTCGTCAGCTCGGGGTTGGCAAACAGGCTCGCGAAAGCCTCATGAAACTCGCGTCACTGGCCGGTCTTGTGATCCAGCGCAGCATAGAAGTTGGCGCTCTGTTGCAGGTACTGCGGGGTATAGCTCTGGCTTTGGGCAACATGCAGTTTGTTTTCGGTCACTTCAGTGTTGGCGCTGGCAGGCAGAGCGGCAGTGGCAGAAATGGCGGATGCGGCAATGATCGAGAAGAGATTGAAGTTCATGATGCAAATCCTCGGAAGTGGTTTGGGTTCCGGGCCGTGAGGCCATGGATCAAACTTACTCCTGAGGATCGCGGGGAAAAAATCCTTTCTGGCACTAGCCTTTATCACTGCGATTAATAGTTCATTGTGCCGACGGCAAAAACAGCAGTGCCGACGGCGCCGGCATGTCCAGCGCCTGCACCACATCACCCAACCGCCCGCTCTGCGGGTCACGCTTGAGGGTCACGATCTGGTTGCTCTTCTGGTTGGCGATCAGCAAGAACCTGCCGCTGGGGTCAATGCTGAACTCCCGCGGTTCACGGCCCTGTACGGAACGGCGCTGGAGCTCCTTGAGTGCCCCACTGGCCGGATCGATGCTGAACACCAGCAGTTCGTTGGCATCGCCACGGTTGGCCACGTAGAGAAAACGGCCATCAGCAGAGGCATGCAAGCCGCTGGCGCCGACCGCCTGGTGCTTGCCGGGCTGTTTGAGATCAACCAGTTGAGTCTGCCGGAACCGACCATTGTGATAGTCGAACACCGCGACCTGAGCGGTCATTTCCAGAGTCAGCCAGGCGTGCTTGCCATTGTCACTGAACAACAGATGCCGTGGGCCACTGCCCTTGGGCAGGCTTACCGTGGCCGCCTGGAACGGCTGCAATGGCTGCCCGAGTTGCGCGTCGTAGTGGTAGACAAACAGCTTGTCAGCCCCCAGGTCCGCTGCCACTACGTACTTGCCATCCGGAGTCGGCAGCACCCCATGCACATGTGAAGAACTCTGGCGTTCGGCATTGACCTTGCTGGGCGGGTTGGGCCCAAGCACCTGCACCGCATCACCCAGGCGGCCAGCGCTGTCGACTGGCAAAACGGCCAGCGCCCCGCCTGGCCTGGCCTGCACCGCATAGTTGGCCACCAGCAGATAACGCTGATCAGGTGTGAGGCTTGAATGAGTCGGCTCATCGCTCTGGCTGGCGACCTGATTGATCAGGCGCAATTCGTGGGTCTGCGGGTCAATCGCATAACTACTGACCTTGCCCTGAGTGTCTGCTTGTCCCGGACCGTTTTCATTGACCACGAACAGATAACCGGCTTCGCGCGACAGGGTCAGCCAGGACGGATTTTCACTCACCACCACTTGCCGTGGCTGGGTGTCGATCAAGCCGGTCTGACTGTTAAAGCCCATCCGGTAAAGCCCCTGGCTGTCACCCTGGGTATAGGTGCCCACCAACAGATCGAGGTCGGCGTTGTCCTGAGCATGAGCGGGCAAAACACTGAAGATGCTGGCAAGCACCAGCCAGGGCAGCAATGGGCGGGACATGACGGCCTCCTTTGAGCACTCTTGGAAATTGTTATTCGCGCTTGATTCAGGACACCGCCTTTACTGCAAAGGTTCAGCTTTCTGGCTGGCGCAGATCTTTGGCACCGCCGTCCTCTAACGCCAACGGCATGACTGCCAGGCTTGGAATCAGAGACTCTGCCCATTGCCGGTAGTCAGGTCCGAACTGGCGAATCTGGGCCAGCGGATCCAGTGAAATGCCGGCCAGCAGCAGGGCCACGATCAAATGGCCGAGTGAGAAGGGTCGGCCGGTGGGTTTAAGACTGCGTCTGATCACTGGCAGCAACAGCAGCAGACCAATCAGAAACCAGATCAACAGACGCGGCAGCAGTTGCTGACGATCCAGGCCGACTTCCCATAGTGCCCCGACGGTCCCCAGCGACAGGCATAACGTGAACAGCCACACCGCCATGTGCACAACCAGCATCAGCGACAGGCCGCACAGGGCAAAGCCGAGCCCGGAAAGGACGTAATAGTAGGAACCGCCCAGACTGACCAGCTTCAAGCCGGCACTGAATTTGACCAGGCCGAGCACCAGCAGCCCGGCGCCGAAAAAAGTTGGCAATAGCCGAGCACGACTCAACGCGCCTTGAGTAGACATGGAAATCTCCCTGATGAATGCTTCGCTCGCTTCCGTGGAGCGGATGACTGGCAATGGCCAGCAATTTGAAGGTCGTTACCCCGCAAGCGGAGCAAGAAAAGGCAAGCACATCCTTGTGTAGTGACCGATGCGCAAGCACCGGCACCCTACCATCCCGATGCCGGCCTCTGATTCAGAGGGCCGACACGCGCCTGCGAAGTTTAACGGCTGGCGCGCTCTAAAAGACTGATCTGGATCAATCCAGATCGGCCTCGTCATCATCGTTTGCACTGACGGCATCCATGCAGACGATCCGGTGATCCGCCTCACCGTCGTTGATCACCCAGCTCTGCAGGGATTCATCGAACGCGGCGGCCTGTACCTGCGCTGCGCTGAACGACCAGACCTTACGCGCCCGGCCGTCCATGCATTCGACTTGCAGGCCATCATCCAGGCTGAATTCCCAGGCATGCAGACCGTCGATTTCGAGCATGGTGGTGGTTTGCAGGGCTTGCAGGAAGGAAGTAGTAGTCATGTTCAGTCAGGTACCTGGGAAAAACGCCAATGATAGGGCAAAGCTCTGCGCCTTGCCCTGCCGCGTTTCAATGAGAAAACAACGAATGCCCCACCTGCCCGGCCATTTTCTCGGGTTTGATCAGAAAGCGTGCCAGTGCCGGCAACAGCCACAAGGCGCCGAACATGTTCCACAGCAGCATGAAGGTCAGCATCAGGCCCATGTCGGCCTGGAACTTGATGGCCGAGAAGATCCAGGTGCAGACACCAATCGCCAGGCACAGACCGGTGAACAGCACCGCCTTGCCGGTGGACTTGAGCGTCTGGTAATACGCCTCCTGCAACGGCAGGCCGGCGCGCAGGAAGCTTTCCAGACGGCTGTAGATGTAAATGCCGTAATCGACACCGATGCCCACCCCGAGGGCGATCACCGGCAGCGTCGCCACCTTCACGCCGATGCCCAGCAAGGCCATCAGCGCGTTACCCAGTACCGAGGTCAGCACCAGCGGCAAGACAATGCACAGGGTCGCAGCCCAGGAGCGGAAGGTGATCATGCACATGCCTGCCACACACAGGTAGACCAGCACCAGGATCAACAGCTCGGACTCTTTGATCACCTGGTTGGTCGCGGCCTCAATCCCGGCGTTACCGGCCGCCAGCAGAAATTGCAGATCGGGGCTGTTGTGTTGCGCAGCAAACTCCTCGACCGCCTTGACCGCCCGATCCAGGGTTTCGGCCTTGTGGTCGTTGAGGAAGATCATCAGTGGCGCCAGCGAGCAGTCGGTGTTGTACAGCCCTTCGGCACGGGCGATGGAGCTGTTGAGCACATCCTTGTTACGCGACAGGGTTTCCCACTTCAGGCTGCCTTCGTTCATGCCTTTGATCACCTGGCGTGAAACGTTGACCAGGGAAACCGTCGATTGCACGCCAGGGGTGTTGTCCATTTTCCAGGCCAGCTCACTGATCGCCGACATGGTCGAATACGCCGAGCAGCCTTCAGCCTGAGTCTTGACCATCACCACCAATACATCAGAACTGGTGGAGTAATGCTCGATGATAAAGGCATTGTCCTGGTTGTAGCGTGAGTCAGGACGCAACTCTGGAGCGCCCTGGTCAAGGTCACCGATCTTCAGGTTCTGGCTGTACCAGAGCCCGCCGCCGAAGGCCAGCAACGCCAGCACCACCGACACCGGCGCCACTTTGGGGTTGGCAAACCCCGACAGCAGGCGCCAGAACGGATGCTCGCTGACCGCGTCCTGCTTGCTGCGGGTGACCGCCCGCTTGCTGATGCCGACATAGGAAATCATCACCGGCAACAGAATCAGGTTGGTGAACACGATCACTGCCACACCGATGGACGCGCCGATGGCCAGCTCGCGGATCACGCCGATATCGATAATCAGCAGGGTAATGAAGCCCACGGCATCGGCCAGAATGGCGATCATCCCCGGCAGGAACAACTGACGGAAGGTCCGCCGTGCCGCGGTCAGGGCGTTATCGGCCTCGCTGGACTGCAAGGCAATGCCGTTGATCTTCTGTACGCCATGGGAAATGCCGATGGCAAAGATCAGGAACGGCACCAGCATCGAGTACGGATCGATGCCGAAGCCGACCACATGCATCAGGCCCAGTTGCCAGATCACCGCGATCAGCGTGGTGCAGAGCACGGCGATGGTGCTGCGCAGGCAGCGGGTGAACCAGATCAGCAGCACCAGCGTGATGACAAAGGCGATGCCGAAGAACGCCACCACCATGAACAAGCCGTCGATCAGGTCGCCGACCTTCTTGGCGAAGCCGACGATGTGCACTTTGATCTGCGGATTCTGCGCCTGGAACTTGTCGCGGATCTTTTCTTCGAGCTGATGCGAAAACTGCTGGTAATCAAGGGTCAGCAGCACGCTCTGGTCATTGGGATCCGGATAAGCCTCCAGCAGCGGTATCTCGACGATGCTCGACCTGAAGTCGTTGGCCACCAGCCGACCGACCTGGCCAGACTTGAGCACGTTGTTGCGCAGGGTATCGAGGCTGTCCTGACCGCCATCGTAGCTCTTGGGAATCACCTCGCCGCCGGCAAAGCCTTCTTCGGTCACCTCGGTCCAGCGCACGCTGGGGCTCCACAGTGACTTCATGGCCGAGCGATCGACGCCCGGGATATAGAAGGCTTCGTCGTGAATCTGGCGCAGGGTCTCCATGTAGTCGCGCGAGAAAATGTCGCCGTCCAGCGACTCGACCGAGATGCGCACGCTATTGCCCAGATTGCCCAGGTCATTGCGGTGCGTAAGCATGTTCTGGATGAAGGGGTGCTGCAGGGGAATCATCTTCTCGAAGCTGGTCGAAGGTCGCACCTGCAAAGCCTGCCAGACCAGCACCAGGGTGGTCAGCAGACAGAGAATGATCACTGTGGGGCGATTGTTGAAGATCAACCGTTCAAGAAAGGTCGCTTGCTCGTCGGCGGGCGTGGCGCGCTGCTGAAGATCGTTCATGCATGGAGTCCTTGTGCTTATCGCTGACTGAGCGCTGCGCCATTGGCCGAGCCAAGACGTACACCGCCCTGCCCGACCAGAATCAGTTCACCGCGGGCATTGCCGGTCACCCCGGACAGGGCGATATGGTCGGCGCGGTTGAAAACCTTGAAGCTCTGCCCGTCATCACTGCTGCGCAATACGCTGCCGGCATTGCCGACCAGCACCAGCGTGCCGTCACTGAGCAGGCTGGCGCCAGCCAGGGTGGCCTGCAGCGGCCCCCGTTCGCCGGGCAGTTCGATGTGGGTCCAGGTGTCGCCAAAGTCAGTGGAACGCAGCAAATTGCCGCGCAATCCGTAGGCCAGCAGCGTCTGCGCCTGGGAGGTGCCGATGACCCCGAACAGCGAGCCGTGATAGGGACTTTCGAGTTTTTCCCAGCTCAGGCCGACATCGCGGGAACGGAACATGCCGCCGGCTTCACCGACGATGAACAGCCCGCCTTGCGCCACATGGGCGATGGCATTGAGGTGATACTGATCTTGGTTGTCCAGCCGCTCGCTGACGTCCTGCCAGTGCCGGCCACCATCGGTGGTGGTCAACAGGGCACCGTAGGCGCCGATAGCAAAGCCGGTGCTCTGGTCCTGGAACCAGACATCCAGCAGCGGCGCTTCGCGGGTCAGGTCTTCGAACTGTTTGGTCCAGCTCTGGCCGCCATCGCTGCTGGCCAGAATCTGGGCATCGTGGCCGACGGCCCAGCCATGCTGCGCGTCGACAAAATAGACGGCGGTGAGCAACTGGCGGGTCGGCACTTTGGCCTGTTGCCAGTTATGGCCCTGGTCGTCGGAGTACAGGATATGGCCGTGGTCGCCCACCGCGACCAGACGCTGACCGGCATGCACGACGTCCAGTAACAGGCTGGTCGCGGCCTTGGGCGATTCGATGGCGTAGCTGTCTGCTGCGGTTGCTGCGACGGCGGAACTGACTGCTGTGAGGCCCAATAAGGCGGCCAGGCAGACAATGGACAGATGCATGCGTCTCTCCCGGTTTTATTGTTGTGCGAGGTGGCTGGATAAACCGGCCCTGCGCTTTTTTGGAGGCGGGGCCATGCTAGGCAGTAAAGCCTGTGCCTGACAATTGTCGTGACGTTATGTTTTGTTAAGCGCTACTGGCATTGAGGCAGTCTAGGCGATGATCTGGAGAGCATGGGTCGCGGCTTTAGCCGCGAAAAGGGCGTGATCTGCGGACCGATGGAAAATCCTTTTGCGCGGTGTCTGGACTGCAGGTTTCGCCCTGCCGGGCGAACGTCCCTCCGAACGGCGCCCAAGCCGCGATTTGCGTTGTCTGTGCCATCTCGGCTCGAAGATCAAGATCAACAGCGGCTGCGCACCTTCTTAATCAATCACCACATGCGGCAAAAACCGGCTGCTGTCTTTGGTAATCAGGCTGTCGTCTTCGCGGATGCCGATCCCGGAGGCCAGGTCGCCGATGACCCAGGAGCCGATCAGGGTGTAGCTGTCGCCGAAACGCGGCAGCGGTGAGTATTGCTGGAGGATGTACGGCGCGTCGGTGTAGGGGCCGTCTTCGGCAATGGTTTCGTCGCCTGGGGTGCGGATTTCAATGTTGGCGCCTTCGCGGGAAAAGAAAGGCTTGCGCACCCAGCCTTTGGGTACCGGGCTAGCGGGGTATTGGTCGACGAACGATGGCAGCAGGTTGGGATGGCCTTCGTTGAACTGCCAGAGCAGCGGCAGGATGCCTTTGTTGCTGAGGATGGCTTTCCAGGCAGGTTCGACGAAGCGGGTGCCACTGGCGGCGATGTGCGCACCGAACGGCTCGTGGAAGATGTGCTCCCAGGCATGCAGTTTGAACAAACGCTCGATGCGGTTGCCGTGCAAATCGACGAAGCGTCCCTGTTGATCAAGGCCGATGTCCTCAATGTCGATATGCCGGGTCTCGATGCCTGCATGAGCGGCCATGCGCCGCATGAATTCAGTGGTGCCACGGTCTTCGGCCGAGCCGGACATGGCCGAAAAATAGAACGGCGCCGGTCCCCGGAACGGCTCGAAGGCCTTGATCAGGTCTTCGGCAATCGCGTTGAACTGGGTTGCCCTGGCCGGCAGCACGCCGCGTTCAATCTGCTCTTCCAGCCACAGCAATTGAAACGCCGCCGCTTCCATCAGGCTGGTGGGGGTGTCGGCGTTGATTTCATACATCTTCGCCGGCCCGTCGCCGTGGTAAGCGAAGTCGAAGCGTGCATACAGGTGCGCATGCCGCTGCTGCCAGGAGTCGCGGATCAGGTCGAAGTACGCTTGCGGGATTGCCAGTTGGCTGAGCAATGCCTCGTCATCGACCACCCGCGCCACCACATCCAGGCACATCTGGTGCAGCTCCTGGGTCGGTGCTTCAAGATCGCGGGTGACCTGCCGCTCGTTGAACTGGTAGTAGTGCCGCTCGTCCCAATAGCGCTCACCGTCGATGGTGTGAAAGTCGAAACCTTCACGTTCGGCAGTGGCGCGCCAGGCTGGGCGCTCTTCGATGCTGATCCGTTTCATCCAACAGATTCCTTAACCGCCGAAGCTGGAGCGGCTGCTGCTCTTGCCACTCCAGCCGCTGCGCGCACTGGCCTGGCTGCCGAAACCGCCACGCGACACAGTGGACGACACCGACGAGCCACTGCCAAGGCTGCGGCCCAGCGTGCTTTTACTGTAGGTCTTGTCGGTGCTGTAACGGGCCTGGGTCGAGCGGCTGAAGGTCTTGCCGCGGTCGATATGGGTATAGAGCGAAGAGTTGTAGTAACCGCCGCGATCATCGCGGCCCATGTACACCGGCTGCGCGTAATAGCGGCCACTGTTACCGAAGCCGTTGCTGAGCAGGTTGCCAATCAGCAACCCGGTAAGGAAGTTGCTGGTCGCGCCGGGGTTGGACTGGATGATCTGCTGGTTGGTCTGGTCCAGCACCTCTTTGGGCACGTTGCCGGCGAACGACAGCTCGAAACCGCCGAGTTTTGGCGAGTATTTGCCGTCGCTGCCAACCTGGCAGTAGTCCGGCACGAAATCTGCTTCGCAGGAGGCCTGGTCGTCGTAGGTCGGGGCAATGCGCCGGTGATCGGTCAACGCCTCCATGAACGAGTTGGAACAGACCTCGATCGGCACCTTGGCGTCGGTGCATTCCTGCACGGTCTTGAAGGTGGTCTTGGTGGTGAAGTTCGGCTCATCATCCGATGACCCGCAGGCACTCAGGGCCAGCGGCAAGGTACTGACCAGCACGAGCTTGACTGAACTGCGTCTCATGATCGCTCCCCCGGCTCAGTTCGACGGTGTCATGCAGGCCGCGTTGAGCATGCCGACACTGACCGCGACACTGGCGGCGTAGATGGCCGCGGCCATCTCGCCCTTGGCAATGCGTGCCGACAGGCCCTTGAGCACCAGGCTGGTGGCACCGAACGCCAGCAACTGGACCACTGCCGCAATCAACGCCCAGACCACCACGTCCAGAATATTGATGCTGTAGGCGATGACGTTACTGGCGGGCAAGGCGAAACCGATCAACGAACCGCCCAGGGCCAGGGCCGCTGCGCTGTTGTTGTCGCGGATCAGGACAAACTCTTTGTGCGGGGTCACCCGGCTGTAGATGAACTGGAACACCGCGAACAGTAGAGCGGCGACCAGAATATAGAGAATGAAGCCGAACACCGCCTGGGCATCGAGCGACATACGCAACGCGTCGAGCATGAAGATTTCCTTTTCTTTTATAGAACGTTGATGTCTGTAGAAAGCAGCGTCACACCGACCGCCGTTGTAAGGGTAATGTTCCCTTGCTCGTCTTCTTCCACCGAGAACAGCAAAAACTCACGGCGGTCGATCAGGCCGGTTTCCCGCGCATAGAGCATGCTCAGGTGTTTGACGCGGTAGGCAGTGTCAGGACTGACGACGTTCTCGTCCATAGGCGTGAGTTCGGTCTGACCGGTCTCGGTGCCCCATTGGCGCTCGAACACTTCGCCTTCATGCTCATAGGTCGGCAGGCCGATTTTCGAATCCGGCCCGGTCAGGCGCAGAAGCTCGTCACGGCTGTTGATCGGCGTCGCGCTGTAATAGCCGAACAGCACGATATCCTGAATGTCCTCAGGCAACGGCCCGTTGCTGAGGATCTGCAGAAAGTAGTCTTCATCGTCGAGATAGAAGCGGCGCAGCACCATGGCCTGGCCCAGATCGATCTCCCCCACCGCCCAGACCTTTTCATCGCCCGGCAGCACAACATAGCTGTGGCCATCGAGCAGCAGTTTCAGGGAAGAGTCCAGACACAACATGCCACCGCTGCGCAGCCCCAGCGGACTGGAGGCACTGGCAGCCGTGTTTTTCGGCAGGGGCGCTTCCAGGCCCATGACTCGCTTGAACCAGCTCATAATGCGTTTCCTTGAAGCCGAGTGGATGCAATGTAGAAAATTTCACCGCCCTCGATACGCAGATCGTTGGCGGGGTTGAGTTCGAAATGGCTGCCCTGCGGCGTCCGATAACCGATCAGGGTGGCGTTGAATTCCTGGCGCAGGCGGATATAAAGCTCGCCGCAGGTGATGCTGAAACCGGGCGACAACACATGACGGAACTGGGTTGCGCCTTCACCGATGCACAGCAGTTCGTTGATTACGGTGCTCGAACCCGGATCCTGGGCCGAACGCACCAGCATCTCGATGGCCATGTTGGAGGTGCATTCCAGTTCCGGGGCATAGCTTCTGGCCAGGGCGGCGCGTTCAGAGTTGTCAAAATGGGCAACCACATGACCGGCAGGCTCGAGTTTTTTCAGGGTCAGGACAATCGCCAGGGTCAGGCTGTCGGAGCGGGTGTGCACCAGAATCCGTTCAGCGCCACGAACCCCGGCGCGTAACAGCACCGCCGGCGAATCGAGCGAATCGCCCTTGATGAATGAGGCATGGCCTGGCATCGGATTTTCAGTGATCAGCGAATCGCAGATCACCAGCCCGCCGCTGCGGGTGCGGCAGTCCTGGCTGAGCAGTTCGACAATCCGCTCGCTGGCATCACCGTCCCAGCCGACCAGCACGGTATGGCCGCTTAGTGCTGAACAATCGCCCTGCCCTTTCATGTTGCGTCTCCAGATATCGCCAACCGACGTCGACGCCTTGCCAATCACTGTGGTCAGTAACGCAATCCCGCCGAGCATGATCCAGGTACTGGTAATCAGCTTGCCGGCAGCAGACTTGGGTGACAGGTCGCCGTAGCCCACGGTGGTGGCCGTGGTCAGGTAAAAATAGGTGAAATCCAGCCCGCTCAGCAGATGCTCTTCAGCGGCCAGGGCCAGCAACAGGTAAGACAGCAAGTAGTGACCGAGCAAAAACATGCCGATTCCGGCCCAGCCGAAACGCTCGAAAAAAGCAGACACATGACGCCTGAGCAACAGCAACACCATCATTGGCGCAATCCATTTATCAGAACCCGGTATGTTTCAGCGGCTCGGTCGCCACCATCGCCCTTACTCAGACCTTGCCTTGCCCGGCATGCAGCAGCCTGGCTGCGAAGATTCCTGCCAGCGCACCGCCGATATGTGACTCGAACGATACCCCCGGTGACGGCAGAAAACCCAGCACCAGACCGCTATAACCGGCCAGAGCGATCAACGCCACCAGCAGGCTGGCGAAGCTGCGTTGATACCAGACCCTGGCCAGCAGATAGGTCCACAGGCCGAAAATCAGGCCACTGGCGCCAACGTGCAGGCTGGTACGGCCAAACACCCAGACCAGACCGCCGCCAAACAGGCAGACCAGTATCACCACCCAGGCATAGCGCTTGACACCCTCGGTCGCCACCAGCCAACTGAGCACCAGAAACGGCAGCAGATTGCTGAGCAGGTGGGCGAAGGATCCATGCAGCAGTGGCGCCAGGGCAATGCCCTGCAAGCCTGAAAGATGACGCGGCAGGATACCGTGGCCCACCAGGCTATAGCCACTGGCCGCGTTGTAGATCTGTACGGCGAGCATCAGTGCCGCCAGACCGAGAATAACGCGAAGTCGGGTCGAGAATGCCAAGCGGTCTTCCTTGTCTATGGCGTTGCGGCTTGATAAGCGTTCGCCCGCCGCGCTGTCGCGCAGCAGACACAGAACCCGGTAGGAGCAGCTTCAGCTGCGAAGCCTGCGCAACTGAAGCCGGTACTGTTAGCTGCCGCCTGTTACTGAGGTGTCTGGCGAGCCTTCAAACGCGCCAGTACATCGTCGGCACCGCTGCTGCTGGCGCCGATGCCGGCTTCCTGCAGACGGCGCTCCAGATCACCGCCATTGGACTGGCTGGCCAGTTCTTCGGCGGCTTCAAGCTTGGCGTCCTGCTCGTCCTGGCGTTGCTTGAGACGGGCCAGCGAACCGACGGCGGTCTCGACCGCGCCATTGGCACCACCGGTGGCATTGGCGGTGGCGACACGGGCACGCTGCACGGTTTCCCGGGCCTTGGCCATCTCGACCTGCTGCTTGAGGCCGCGAATCCGCGCCTCAGACTTGACCACCTGCTCTTGCAGCAGCGCAGCCTGCTTGCCGAACTGGTCGGCCAGGGCTTTTTCCTGATCACGCTGGGCCTCGATCTCGGCGATCTTCGCCGCGCACTCGACGGCCAGGCTTTCTTCGCCCTTGTTGAGGGCTTGCAGGGCACGGTTTTCCCAATTGGCGATATTGGTGCCATGTTCTTCAAGGCGCTGCGCAGAAAGCTTGTGCTTGGCCTTGATACCGATCAGACCTTCACGGGCCTTGGCCAGTGCGTTGTCAGCGTCGCGGATTTCCTGGTCGAGAATCCGCAGGGCGTTGGCGTCGATGATTGCCTCACCGGCTTCTGATGCGCCACCGCGCACGGCAGTGACCAGTTTTTTCCAGATGCTTGTCGTCATGAGTGTTCTCCTGCCAAAACCGCTATTCAGTCGATGAAGTGATCTTCGAAAGCTTCTGCCGCACGAATCACGTTGTCGGCCAGCGTCAGCACTTCCTGGACGATCACGGTCAGGCTGGAAGCGGCACTCAATGCACCGAACAGGCAGTAGACTTCCTGGCCGTCGGCCAGACGCTCGATACCCACCGCCGACAGCGGGAACAGGTCACGGCTGCGCAGCACGATGTCGTTGAAGGCTGCGGTGTCCTTGACCCGGCTGACTTCGATCAGGGTGGTATCGGCGAGGATCTGCTCGCCAACCACGGCCAGATAGACCGGCAGGTCGCCGAACTCCTTGAGGATCAGACGGATACCGGTTTCGGCACCGTCGGTGAGGGACAGGTCGATCTGCCCCAGGCTGACGAGCTCAAGCTCGGCCAGCGATTGATGCAACGAGCTGATGGTCCAGTGGGTGTTCCCGGTCATGAAATCCTCCAGATTGATTCGTTTACCGAGGTAGGGCTGTCGCAAAGCTTTTTCGATACCGCGCAGGGCATCGACGTTTTCAGGACGGATCCAGAACTCACGTTTGACCAGACCCGCGTCCTTGAGGCGTTGGCGCATTTCGCGCATGTAGTCGGTCGAGCTTTTCAAGCTCTTGCCCTGTTCAGCAGTGGTTGCGCCCCCGGTCTTGCGAGGCATAGGCACGGCTCCCTGGATTGGTTGTGGCAATGGAGGTGAACGCTATCAGATACCCAGGCCGAACAAAAGCCTCACATGTGAGGATTTTTGTAGAATGTTTCATCGTGCTTATTCGGCCACTGACAAACGCAGCCACGTCAGTTAGAAGCACCATACCTGCGATAAAAAAGGGCGCTATCGACCATGGCCGATAGCGCCCCTTCTCCAGCGAGAACCCTGCTTAAGCCAGGCTCTTGCTCACCACCTCAAAGACATCAGCCGACAACTCACCGCTGCTGCGGATACGCTCAAGCTCGGCCTTCATCAGCGCCTGACGGGCGCTGTCGTACTTGCGCCAGCGGGTCAGCGGCGCCAGCTGCCGCGAGGCGATCTGCGGGTTGAAGCCGTTGAGTTCGATGACGATGTCGGCCAGGAAGCGGTAGCCCGAACCATCGGCGGCATGGAAGTTGATCAGGTTCTGGCCGGCGAAAGCACCGATCAGGGCACGGACCTTGTTCGGGTTCTTGATGTTGAATGCCTTGTGCTGCATCAACTCGCGGACCCGTGCCAGGCCACCCGGCAAGGTGCTGCCTGCCTGAACACTGAACCACTGGTCCATGACCAGCGGGTTGTCCTTGAAGTGTTCGGCGAATACCGCCAGTGCCTGGGCGCGCTCCTGCTCGAACGGCGAGTTGACCAGCACCGCCAGCGCGGTCAGGCGCTCGGTCATGTTGTCGCTGCTGTCGAACTGGTCGATGGCCGCCGCCAGCACTTCAGGCTTGCCGCTGAGCATCAGGTACGACAGGGCAATGTTCTGCAGCGCACGGCGGGCAAAGTGCTCTGCCTCGGCGATGTAGGCGGTGTTGCGCGACACTTCGCGGTTGGCCTGGTAACGCGCCCAGAGACTGTCGAACAGGTTGTCGGCGATGGCTTTACGGGCAAACTCGCGAGCGGCATGAATGGCATCGACGTCGGCGACCTGGCTGATTTCGGTGAGGTACGCCTCACCCGGCAGCGACAGCATCTCGGCAACCATCGCCTGATCCAGGGTCTCGTCAGCCAGTACCGTGCCCAGTGCAGTCAGCAGCCGCTGATCGAGTACCAGTGGCTGGCCGGCCTGATGCTGGCCGATCAACTCTTGCAACACCTGCACCGCCAGTTGCTGGCCCGCTTCCCAGCGATTGAAGCCGTCGCTGTCGTGCTGCATCAGGAACATCAACTGGTCGCGGCTGTACGGGAAGCTCATCTTGACCGGGGCCGAGAAACCGCGCAGCAGCGATGGCAATGGCTTGGCAGGCACGTCAACGAAGCTGAACGTCTGCTCGGCCTCGGTCACCGAAATGACCCGGCTGGTGCCTTGCGCAGCAGCTTCGCCACTCAGGCGCAGGGCGATTTCGTTGCCCTGCTCATCGAGCAGGCCCAACGCCACGGGAATCACGAACGGCAGTTTTTCCTGCTTGTCCGGGGTAATCGGGCAGCTCTGCCGGAAGGTCAGGCTGTAGGTGCCGGCAGCGCTGTCATAGGCTTCGCTGACGTCCAGGCGCGGGGTACCGGCCTGGCTGTACCAGCGTTTGAACTGGGTCAGGTCGACGCCGTTGGCATCTTCCATGGCCTTGATGAAGTCGTCACAGGTCACCGCCTGGCCGTCATGGCGCTCGAAGTACAGGTCACTGCCTTTACGGAAGCCCTCGGCACCCAGCAGGGTTTGGAGCATGCCGACCACTTCCGAGCCCTTCTCGTACACGGTCAGGGTGTAGAAGTTGGAGATCTCGATAAAGCTGTCCGGGCGCACCGGGTGCGACATGGGGCCTGCATCTTCGGCAAACTGGTGAGTACGCAGGTAGGCGACGTCCTGGATGCGCTTGACCGTGGCGGAGTTCATGTCGGCCGAGAAACCGGCGTCGCGAAACACCGTGAAGCCTTCCTTGAGCGAGAGCTGGAACCAGTCGCGGCAGGTCACGCGGTTGCCCGACCAGTTATGGAAGTATTCGTGGGCCACGATCGCCTCGACCCGCTGGTGCGCGGCATCGGTGGCGGTTTCAGCGCGAGCCAGCACGGCGCTGGAGTTGAAGATATTGAGGCCCTTGTTCTCCATGGCGCCCATGTTGAAGTCGTTGACCGCAACGATCATGAAGATGTCCAGATCGTACTCGCGGCCATAGACCTCTTCGTCCCAGCGCATGGACTTCTTCAGGCTGTCCATGGCGTGCTGGCATTTGTCGACGTTTTCGGGTTCGACATAAATGCGCAGGGTGACTTCACGCTGGCTGCGGGTGGTGAAGGTGTCTTCAATGCACCACAGGTCACCGGCCACCAGGGCGAACAGGTAGGCCGGTTTCTTGAACGGGTCTTCCCAGGTTGCCCAATGGCGGTCGCCGTCCTGGCCGCTGGCAATCGGGTTGCCGTTGGACAGCAGGACCGGATAGCGCTGCTTGTCGCCGCTGACCGTGGTGGTGAAGCTGCTCATCACATCCGGGCGGTCGAGGTAATAGGTGATCTTGCGAAAGCCTTCGGCCTCACACTGGGTACAGAACATGCCGCTGGACTTGTACAGGCCTTCCAGTGCGGTGTTGGTTTCCGGGTGGATGCGCACCGTGCTGTCGACCGTGAAGCTGGCGCTGGACGGCTGCAGGGTCAGGTGGCTGTCGGTGAGTTGGTAATCGGCCGGTTGCAGCTCGCGGTCATCGAGTTGCAGCGACACCAGCTCCAGTTGCTGGCCATCGAGCACCAATGCCGGCAAGCCAGCGCCGCGCTCGGGGTTGCGGCGCATCACCAGTTGCGCATGCACCAGGGTGTGGTCCTCGAACAGCTCGAAAGTCAGGTGCGTCTCGTCGATGAGATACTCGGGCGCCTGATAGTCCTTGAGGTAGATCACTTGCGGTTGTTCAGTGCGCATGCGCGAATCCTTTTTACTGGAGCACGGCCAGTTGATAGGCCGTGTACTTGCGGATATTGATGACGCCGGTGTCGAAAATCAGGTACTGGCCCTTGATACCCAGCAGCGTGCCTTCGGCGATCGGGTTCTTGTCCAGGTTGAAGCTGACGATCTTGGTCGGGTAGGCCTCGACCGGGTAGCGAAACTCCAGCGGTTCGACATCGTGCAGCATCTGGATGGCCTGCAGGCCGAAGCGTTCCTGCAACCCCGCCAGCCCCTCGGCGCACTTGTCGAACAGTTCGTCGCGGATAGCGACAAGGTCCACCGGCAGCGCCTCACCCTTGAGCAGTTCGCGCCAGTTGGTGCGGTCGGCAACGTGGCTGCGCAGCAGGTCTTCGACAAAGCCCGATTGCTGCCGGGTGGCGACGCGCAGGATCGGCAGCGCCTGGCTGGCGCCCTGGTCGAGCCAGCGGGTCGGCAGCTGAGTGGCGCGGGTAATCCCGACCTTGACCCCTGAGGAGTTGGCCAGATAGACAATGTGATCGGTCATACAGAACTGCTCGCCCCATGAAGGCTCGCGGCAGGTGCCCTCATGGTGATGGCACTTTTCCGGGCTCATGATGCATACGTCGCACTGCGCCAGCTTCTGCATGCACGGGTAGCAGTAACCCTGGCTGTAGCTGGTTTTGGTCTTGCGCCCGCAATGGCTGCAGTGAATCGCGCCCAGGTATTCCAGACGCAGGCTCTGGCCAATCAGCGGATTGACGGCAATCTCGCTGTCGCCCAGCCGAAAGGCATATTGCACAAACGGCGCGTCAGCCTGACGCACCGCCATCTTGTTGACGGAACCGCGACCCAATTCAATCAATGGATGGCATCCGACTTGAACAGGATGTTGGGCACCGGTGCCGACTTCGACGCGCATTCTTGCGGGCCCATGTAGCCGGTGCGCTGCTCTTCGGGCAGGTTTTGCGCTTCCCAGGCGATCAGCGCCTGCAGCGACAGCTCGCGCTGTTCCTGGGTCAGTTTGCGGCCATCGGACCATTTGCCGATTTCGACAGCCAGCTTGAGGCTCTCGTAGATATCGGGGGTGATGTTTTCAATCATTTCCATAAAAGAGGACATGGCGTACTCCAGAAGACAGCCGGGAAGTTTAGGCTTTTCGGCGCGCGATCGCACCCCCTGCGAGTCCCGTGACACAACCAATGATCAAGCCGCCGACATGTGCACCGTTGGCGATCTCGCCAAAGCCAAGCACACTCACCAGCCCCGACAGGCATAGCAGCAGCCAGACCAGCATCATCACCAGCACGCCCCGCGGCAGACGGTAGATCGGGTTGGGCGCCAGCCACTGGAACAGCCAGCAGTGCCCCAGCAGACCATAGAGCACGCCCGACAGGCCGCCGAATAAAGTCGGGCCACCGAAATAATACTGCACCGCGTTGGAGAACGCGGCGAACACCAGGGTCAGCAACAGCAATTGCCAGCCGCCCTGGCGCAGTTCGATGCGCCGCCCCAGTTCCCAGTACCACAGGCTGTTCATGGCCAGGTGCAGAACACCGAAGTGGATCAGCATCGGCGAGACGATCCGCCACCACTGCCCGGCGGCCAGGCTGTCGGCCAGCGGCACGAACATGGCGTACTCGCCCTGCACCCGGAAGTCGAGAAAGGTCAGCCAGCGCACCGCATCCAGGTTTTCACCGAGCATGGTCAGGCCCGCCACCACCAGGGTCGCGAGCAACACCAACACGGTGAACGGCACCTGCCTTGCCTGTTGGGCAAGACCGGGACGAGCCAGCGCTGCACCCTGACTGTCCGGCGGCGGCTGATAGGCGTCATTGCCCTCGGGGAAACGCTCGTACAGCTCGCGAACCTCGTCGACCAATTGCGGGTTACCCGGCACCCACAGCACCTGCTCGCCAGCCTCCTCGGCCACCCGGTGCGGCACATTCAGGCGCCGCAGCAGGCTGACAAAACCACTCAGGTCGGTGGACAGCGGCAGGCGCAAAACAGCGACAGGGCTCATGACTTCAACTCCGGGCGGTGCACATCGACCCAGACGAATTTTTCCGGGTCGATTGAAGTTTCCTGGTCCAGCCGATAGGCCACCAGCTTGCCGTACAGCACGGCGCTGTAATCCAGACAGGCCAGATTGGGCCGGATCGGCGCCGGCACACCGCTGCGCCAGTAGTGACCGACAAACAGCAGCGGCTCGTCGCTGCCATAGCGCAGCAAAGCATTTTTGTCAGTGGTTGACAGTGGCGTCTTGGCCACCCCTTCAGGCAGCGCGTCAGGCTGAAAGACCACATCACCATAGGTCTGCGGGTCATCCTCCCAGAACTTGGTACGGAAGAACTCGCGGGTCAGGCCATCGCCGCCGGTGAGGGTCAGGCCGTGCGGCAGACGCATGTCGGTGCCGCGCAGCAAGCGGTTGAAAACGTTGCTGGCAAAGCTGCCAGGCGTGGCGCTGGCCTGGATGAACTGTTGGTTGATCAACCCGTTGCCATGCAGGCCACGCAGCGGCTCGATCAGGTTAGGGTCCCAGCAGGCATGCACGGCGCGAAAGCGTCCGGCATCAATGAACAACGGCAACTCATAAAGCCAGTCGATGAACTCGCGCCACTCCTGCGGATACTGCTCGAACTGGGCCAGGGTTTCGGCGATGAGCCGCTCGTGACGCGGGGTGTGCTCACGGACGAACTTCTGGCCGGTGTGGGCCGGCGCTGGCGTCACCCAGCCCAGCACGTTGAATTCGTGGTTGCCCATGATGCACAGCGCCTGACCGGCCTGGACCATGTCGCGCACGATATGCAGCGCTTCGCGAATCCGTGGGCCGCGGTCGACGATATCGCCCAGAAACAATGCCATACGCCGTGGATGACGCCATACGCCGGCCTCGCGGCGATAGCCCATCTGCTCCAGCAGCGCCTCAAGGGTCTGGGCGCACCCGTGCACGTCACCGATCAGATCAAAGCCACGCGCCGGATCGATCATCAGTCGTCTCCTCGCCCACCGAGGCGGCTGCCCCAGCCGAGCTTGGTCCGGCAGACTTCGTAGTAGTTGTGATCCAGCGGGTGAATCAGGCGCAGCTTCTTGGGCTTTTTGCGCACCGTGATGGTGTCGCCCGGCGCGCAAGTGAAATGGTTTTGCCCGTCACAGGACACCTGCGGGTAGATGGTCATGTCTTTGGCCACAACGATCTTCAGCTCGCTGTTGCCATCGACCACGATGGGCCGCCCGGACAGGGTGTGCGGGTACATCGGCACAATGACAATGGCGTCGAGTTTGGGGTGCATGATCGGGCCGCCGGCCGACAGCGCGTAGGCGGTAGAGCCGGTCGGGGTCGCGACGATCAGGCCGTCGGCCTTCTGGCTGCAGACGAACTGGCCATCGATGTAGATTTCAAACTCGATCATCCGGGTTGATTTGCCGGGGTGCAGCACGACATCGTTAAGCGCATCGCCCTGACCGATGCTTTCGCCGTGACGACGCGCTTCGGCTTCGAGCAGAAAACGGTTTTCGACCAGATAGTGACCGTCGAGGACTTCTGCGACTTTCAATTCCAGTTCGTCGGGGCGGATATCGGTGAGAAAGCCCAGGTTGCCGCGGTTGATGCCCAATACCGGGACATTGTGGCGGGCCAAGGCGCGGGCGGCGCCGAGCAGGCTGCCGTCGCCACCGACGACAATGACCAGGTCGCAGACTTCGCCGAGCATTTTGCGTGAGGACGTTTGCAGGCCATGACCGGGCAGCACCTCGGCGATGGTGTCTTCGAGAATGACGTGCAGGTGGCGGTCCAACAGGAACCTCTTGAGCCGGCGCACCGTTTCCAGCACCTGGGCGCTGCCCAGACGGCCGATGATGCCGATATTACGAAAGTGCTCCATGAGGCTCCTGCTAAGTCTGCGAAACGGCGTTATGAGCGCGATTATGGCGAAACGCCCGGCGGGCGGCAAACCGGGGGTGGGTCGGGTGCTGTTGCGGGCATTGCCTGGCGTCCGAAAGCCCGCCTTCGATCTACCTTGCAAGACCTGCCGGGTGGCGATCCGCTTTAGCCGTGAAGGCCATCCAACATTAACCTGATTAATCAGTGGCCTTTTTCTGATGCCTTACCTTGTCACTGCGCCAGCGCTATTCTTGCTGCATGACACCTTTCCCTTCTCTCTCCGGTCTGCCCCGCCAGC
Source organism: Pseudomonas sp. StFLB209 (assembly GCF_000829415.1). Taxonomy (NCBI): domain Bacteria; kingdom Pseudomonadati; phylum Pseudomonadota; class Gammaproteobacteria; order Pseudomonadales; family Pseudomonadaceae; genus Pseudomonas; species Pseudomonas sp. StFLB209. Next base: position 6,280,751 of record NZ_AP014637.1, read on the forward strand.
TACGCCATCCCGAGGTGCGTGATCTGGCCTGGGTGATGCTTGCTCCGCCGATGCTGGCCGAGGCGCCTTGGGTGCAGCGTCATCCGCTCAGCGGCAGCGATTGGGTGGCGGCCCCCGAACAGTTGCGTGACTGGCTGCTGGCCCTCGATCACCACCCGGCTTCGCTGGTCCAGTGGCTGGAGCAGGCGTCGACGCGCCGGCTGGGGCGTTACTACGAGCGACTCTGGCAATACGCAGTGCTGCAGGCTCCGGGTGTCGAGTTGCTGGCGGCCAATCTGCCGGTGCGCCAGCAGGGCCAGACCTTGGGCGAGCTGGACATGCTGCTGCGTGACCGCGACGGGGTGCATCATGTCGAGTTGGCGATCAAGTTGTATCTGGGCCCGCAAGACGGTAACGGCCGTGACCCGGCGCAGTGGCTGGGGCCCAGTGCCCATGACCGGCTGGACCGCAAGCTGCGCCATGTAAGCCTGCATCAATTGCCGATGTCGTCACGCCCGGAGAGCCGCGCAACCCTGGCCGGGCTGGGGGTCGAGGCGTTCAGTGCCGAGCTGTGGCTGGGTGGCTATCTGCTGTACCCCTGGCCCGGCCATGCGCAGCCGCCCGAAGGCGCCCATGACCAGCATCTCAAAGGGCTTTGGCTCCATCAGCGCGACTGGCCAGCGTTTGTCGCCGCCAGCCGCCCCGGCCGCTGGCAACCGCTGCCCCGCCACGCCTGGCTGGCGCCGGCACGTTATCAGGACGCCTGGAGCGAGGCGCAATTGCAAGACTGGCTGACGCAGCTTGAGCCACTGGCCCCGGCGCAATTGCTGGTGCGCCTGGAGCCAGACGCCGAGGGCGGCTGGCAGGAAGCCGAGCGGCTGTTTCTGGTGGCCGATGCCTGGCCTGATCTGCCCGACACCGGCCGCTGACCCGCCGCCTTTATTTGGTACGTGGCAGCAGGATGGTCAGAAAGCCCAGCAACGGCAGGAATGAACACAGGTGGTAGACATAGGCGATGCCGTGGCTGTCGGCCAGGTAACCCAAGGTCCCGGCGCCGATGCCGCTCAAGCCGAACATCAGACCGAAGAACACCCCGGCGATCATGCCTACGTTGCCTGGCACCAGTTCCTGGGCGTAAACCACAATGGCCGAGAACGCCGAGGCCAGGATAAAGCCGATGATCACGCTCAGCACCGTGGTCCAGAACAGATCCGCATACGGCAGCGCCAGGGTGAACGGTGCCGCGCCCAGAATCGAAAACCAGATCACCGCCTTGCGGCCGATGCGGTCACCAATCGGTCCGCCGAAGAAGGTGCCCGCCGCCACCGCGCCGAGGAACAGGAACAGGTGCAGTTGCGAACTGGCCACCGACAGGTCGAACTTTTCGATCAAATAAAAGGTGTAGTAGCTGGTCAGGCTGGTCATGTACCAGAACTTGGAAAAGATCAGCAGCGCCAGAATCGCCAGCGAGAAGATCACTTTCTGCTTCGAAAGACCGTGGGTGGCTTTGTGCCCGGCCTTGAGTTTGAACAGGTTCAGGTGCGCCTTGTACCAGCGGCTGATGGCCCACAGCAGACCCAGCGCGAGCAAGGCGATGATGCCGACGAACACCACGTTACCCTGGCCGAACGGAATGATGATCGCTGCCGCCAGCAACGGGCCGATCGCCGTCCCGGCGTTACCGCCGACCTGAAAGGTCGACTGCGCCAGGCCAAACCGCCCGCCTGAGGCCAGCCGCGCAATACGCGAAGCTTCGGGGTGGAAGGTCGACGAGCCGATCCCGATCAAGGCTGCCGCCAGCAGAATCATTTCGAAACTGCCGGCCATCGACATCATCACGATACCGATGAGGGTACAGACCGAGCCCATCGGCAGCACCAGCGGGTTGGGGTGCCGGTCGGTGTAGTAACCGACCCAGGGTTGCAGCAAGGACGCGGTGAGCTGGAACGTCAGGGTGATCATGCCGATCTGTGCAAAGCTCAGGTCATAGTTGGCTTTGAGCATCGGGTAGATGGACGGCAGGATCGCCTGGATCAGGTCATTGATCAGGTGCGCCAGCGCCACTGCGCCGATGATGCGCATCACCAGCGGGCTGGACTGTGGCGTGGCCGGAGCGGCCGCCGAAGCGGGTTGGACACTGGACATGAGGGTCATCCGTAAAGGCAGGTTGCAGAGCCCTCAAACCGATATTACAAAATATGTCATCAGCCCGAAGGGGGCGACAATGTGCCATTTTTCCGGGCCGCAGCGCCACGCTTTATTGTCGTTTTTGTGGCTCTGGTCCTTACTCGGCCAATGGCTGAACGGTGCGCGCCTTATCCATCGACGGCACCTCATGCAGGGAAATCCGCGAGGTTTCCGGCAATGCCAGGCCCCCCATCAATGCCAGCAACGACACCGCCACCAGATAGAACGCCGGTGACAGGTTGCTGCCGGTGGTGGAGATCAGCCAGGTGGCGACCAGCGGTGCGGTGCCGCCAAACAGGGTGTAGGCCATGTTGTAGGTGATTGCCGAGGCGGTGTAGCGGGTCCGGGTCGGGAATACTTCCGAAAGCAGCGCGGCGGTGACCACGCCACTGAGCACCGCGCCTACGGCCAGCAACATCACACCGAGCACCGAGGCGGCGAACGATCCGGAGCTGGCCATCAGAAACGCTGGCAGTACCACAACGATCAACAGCGCGCAGGTGGTGGCAATGGTCTTGCGTCGCCCGACCTTGTCGGAAAATGCCCCGGCCAGCGGGCAGATCAGCGCAGCAAACAGCAGCGCGATCAGCGCCACCAGCAGCGAAGTGGCACGCGTCAGACCACCCGCCACTTGCAGGTAGGTGGCGAAGTAAGTGGTGAACATATAAAACGACAGCGCCGTCAGCGATACAAAGGCGCCCAGGCACAGAATCGGACGGGCGTGGTGGCGAAGGGTTTCCTTGAGCGGCGAATGGGCCACTGCATGCTCATCACTGACCGCCTGGAAGGCAGGGGTCTCGGCCAGCCGCGAGCGCAGATAGAGACCGATCAGGCCCATGGGGGCGGCGATCAGAAACGGCAGACGCCAGCCCCAGCTCTGCATGGTTTGACTCGACAGCGTGGCTTCCAGTGCATACGCCACCACGGCTGCGGTGGCAAACGCGGAGAACGTCGAAACCGGCAGGAAGCTGCCGTACCAGGCGCGCTTGTCAGTCGGCGCATGCTCCATCACATAAGCGCAGGCCCCGGCATACTCGCCGCCAGCGGAAAAGCCCTGGGCGCAGCGAATCAGGGTCAGCAGGATCGGCGCCATGACCCCGATGCTGGCGTAGGTGGGCAGTATGCCGATCAACGTGGTGGCGGCGGCCATCAGCAAAATGGTCATGGCCAGAGTGCGTTTGCGCCCGATCCGGTCGCCGAGCATGCCGAAAAAGATCCCACCCAGCGGCCGGAAGGCAAACGCCACGGCAAACACGGCGAAGGTCTTGAGCAAGGCGACACTGGGGTCACCACTGGGGAAAAACAGCAAGGCAATGGTGGTGGCCAGAAAACCATAGACGGCAAAGTCGAACCACTCGACAAAGTTGCCAATGGCCGCAGCGACGATGACTTTTCTCAGGGTGGCAGGATCAACCTGCGGGGCGGCGGGGTTTGTCATGCGGACCTCGGCATGCTGATCGGGATTGCCCCGATTATCCGAAGCGCCGCCTGTCCGACTCGCTCTGAAAGGGGCCTCTACGTACCCGAGACCGACACACTGGCCCGCTTGCCCTGCAAACCACCGGTGTGGACGAACAATAACCGGGTGCCGGAGGCGAAACGACCCGCCATGACGGCCTGGTGCAAGGCCAACAACGCTTTGCCGGTGTACAGCGCTTCCAGCGGCATGCCGCTCTGTTGCTCACTGTCACGAATAAAGGCCAGCAGCCGAGCGTCGGCTTTCGCAAATCCACCGCGACTGGCGTCGAGCAATTCATAACCGCTGCCGGGTGCTTGCAGCAAACCCGCAACATTGCCCGCCACACCGTGATCGTCCGGCACCGCCAGCGCGCCGAACACCCGATGCGCCCCGGCCTCGGCACGCACCAGCCCGGCCAGGGTCGTGCCGGTGCCGGCGGCCAGCCACCAGCCGTGGTAATCCTCCCAGCCCAGCCCCGCCAGTTGCCCTGTGACCATTGGCAGCAACTGCGCACAACCAATAAGCCCTGCCGCCCCGCCGCCGCCTTCGGCAACCGGCTGAAACTGCGGATACCGCGCCTGCCACGGGCCCCAGAAATCGGCCTGATGGCGCTGGCGATAACCGCCGTAACCCAGCCAGTGCAACTGCATGCCGAAGTCTTGCAGGTCTTGCACGGTTGGCGTGAGCTGTTCATGACCACGCAGCAGACCAACCGTGGCAAAGCCAAAGCGTTTGCCCGCGGCGGCCAAGGCATGCAGATGATTGGAGTGGGCGCCACCGAGGCTGATCACGCCCGCCGCATCCTGAGCAGCGGCCGCTTGCAGATGGCCAATGAGCTTGAACCACTTGTTGCCGCTGATCAGCGGGTCGATCAGGTCCAGACGCAGCACGGCCACCTGCACCCCGGCCTGGCGCAGCCAGGGCAGATCAAGAGGGTGCAGGGGGGCTGTGGGTTGCCAGGTCAGGGCGTCATCAAGCATAAGAACTATCGGCCGGGAAAAACGCGCAGTGTATCGCTTGCGACTGAAAACCGGCCTGCAACCTGGATCACTCGGTTTTCAAGCCTGGCTTGCCGTTCTCGGCTCGCCATTTTTTTACGGTGTTCACGATACCTTCAGGGGAACAATCTTCATCAGGTGACGGATAGTAGAACAGATCGCTTCCTCTGGGGTGCTCTGTGATTTTTCTGAAGTGCATGATCCACGAATTGTGTTCGCGCTCACTGGCTGATCTGACGAACCAGATGTCATTGATAAATTCAGAAAACTCCAATTCGGTATAGTCATTAAAGCTTTTCTTTAGCTCAGCCACGTTTCTACCCCGCAGAAAACCTACAGCACCGCCGCCAGCCGTGACCCCTGATCGATGGCCCGCTTGGCATCCAGCTCGGCGGCGACATCCGCGCCGCCGATCAGGTGCACGCTCTGCCCGCCCGCCAGCAGCGCTTCATGCAATTCACGCAAAGGCTCCTGGCCGGCGCAGATGATGACGTTGTCCACCTCCAGCACAGTCGGCTCGCCCTCGCCCACGCGGATGTGCAGGCCAGCGTCGTCGATCTTCAGGTACTGCACGCTGCTGAGCATCTGCACCTGACGGTTTTTCAGGCCGGTACGGTGGATCCAGCCGGTGGTTTTGCCCAGCCCGTCACCGACTTTCGATGCCTTGCGTTGCAACAGGTACACCTGGCGCGCCGGAGCGTGCACTTCGGGTTTGATGCCGGTGACGCCGCCACGGGCCTGCAAGGCGGTATCAATGCCCCACTCCCTCCAGAACGCTTCGCGGTCCAGGCTGGTGGACACGCCCTGATGGACCAGAAACTCCGATACATCGAAGCCGATACCGCCAGCCCCGATCACCGCCACGCGCTGGCCCACCGGCTGGTGCTCGCCAATCACCTGCAGGTAGTTCAATACCTTGGGATGGTCGATACCCGCAATCTGCGGTGTGCGCGGCACGATGCCGGTGGCCAGCAAGACTTCATCAAAACCGGCGCTCAGCAGGTCCTGGGCTGCGACCCGGGTATTGAGGCGCAGCTCGACACCGGTGCTTTTGAGCTTGTGGTCGAAGTAGCGCAGGGTCTCGAAGAACTCTTCCTTGCCCGGCACCTGCTTGGCGATATTGAACTGCCCGCCGATTTCACTGGCCGCATCGAACAGCGTGACCTGATGCCCGCGCCCGGCCGCCACCGTGGCCGCCGCCAGCCCCGCCGGTCCGGCACCGACCACGGCAATACGTTTGGGCTGCGTGGTGGGCAGGTAGTTGAGTTCGGTTTCATGGCAGGCCCGCGGGTTGACCAGGCAACTGGTCAGCTTGCCGGCGAAGATATGGTCCAGGCAGGCCTGGTTGCAGCCGATGCAGGTGTTGATTTCATCGGCGCGACCGGCAGCGGCCTTGTTGACGAACTCAGGATCGGCCAGAAATGGCCGGGCCATGGACACCATGTCGGCGTCGCCTTCGCGTAAAACCTGCTCGGCCACCTCCGGGGTGTTGATGCGGTTGGTGGTGATCAACGGAATCTGCACCGCACCGCGCAGGTGCGCGGTGACTTTGGTGAAGGCAGCACGCGGCACCTTGGTGGCGATGGTCGGAATGCGCGCCTCGTGCCAGCCAATACCGGTGTTGATCAACGTAGCACCAGCCACCTCGACGGCCTTGGCCAGTTGCACGATCTCGCTCCAGTCGCTACCGCCCTCCACCAGGTCGAGCATCGACAGGCGATAGATGATGATGAACTGCGCGCCCACTGCCTCACGCACCTGGCGGACGATTTCCACCGCCAGACGCATGCGGTTCTCGAAGCTGCCGCCCCAGCGGTCGTCGCGCTGGTTGGTGCGCGCGGCGAGGAACTGGTTGATGAAATAGCCTTCCGAGCCCATGATCTCGACCCCGTCGTAGCCGGCCTCGCGGGCCAGGCTGGCGCAATTGACGAAATCACCGATCTGCTTCTCGATGCCCTGTTCGTCCAGCTCACGGGGCTTGAACGGGTTGATCGGCGCCTGAATGGCGCTGGGCGCAACCAGACCCGGGCTGTAGGCATAGCGGCCCGTGTGCAGGATCTGCAGGCAGATCTTGCCGCCGGCCTGATGCACCGCCTCGGTGACAATGCGATGATGAGCGGCCTCCTCGGCAGTGGTCAGCTTCGCCGCGCCCTTATAGGTCACCCCCTCGTCGTTCGGCGCAATACCGCCGGTGACGATCAGCCCCACGCCGCCTCTGGCACGCTCGGCAAAATAGGCCGCCATGCGCTCGAAGCCGCCTGGCTTTTCTTCCAGGCCGGTGTGCATCGAGCCCATCAGGGTGCGGTTGCGCAAGGTGGTGAACCCCAGGTCCAGCGGGGCGAGCAGGTGCGGGTAGGCGGTGACGCTCATTGTCAGGCTCCAGCGAAATCATCACGGTCAAAGGCGAGGGAATCTCAGCGGATGCCCTTTCGGTATGTTGCCCACAGTAAATAGCCCGGCCAACGCACTCAATGACCACAACTGACAAGTTAATGATCAAAATGCACAGCAGCGGGCTTGGCAAGCCTGTCGCGACGCCCTACCCTGACTGGCATTCTGCTTACCGCATCCATTCTGGACCTTATGCGCAAACTACTCGGCCTGTGCCTGTCCGCTGCTCTTGTCGCCCTGCTGCTCAGCTATGGCGTGTGGACCTCGCAACGCCCGCTGGGTCATTACCTGTCAGATCTGCGCAGCCATCTGGCAATCAATCAAGGCACGCCTGCCGGGCGCGGCAACCTGCTGGGCATCGAAACCGAGCTGTACCCCACCGATTATCAGGACCTTGAGCGCTTGCACCGCAAGCTGGCGGCCTGGCTGCAACAGGCTCGCGAGCAAGGACTGCTCAATGATAAAACCCTGGTGGTATTGCCCGAACACATCGGCACCTGGCTGTTTGCCGCTGGCGAAAAGAATCAGTTCTACAAGGCCGAAACGGTCGATGAGGCCATGACCTGGCTGGCCTGGAGCAACCCGATCAAGTTTGTCAGCGCGTTGCTCAATGCCCGCGGCGAGCAACGCCTGGGTGATGCGCACTTGCGCATGAAAGCGCAATCGATGGCCAGCGACTACCAGCAGTTGTTCGGCGGCCTGGCCAGCGAGTTCAGCGTCACCCTGGTGGCCGGCTCGATCATCCTGCCTGAACCACACATCGAAGGCGGCCAACTGACCGTCAGGCCAGGTCCGCTGTACAACGTCAGCCTGGTGTTCGGCGCCGACGGCAAACCACTGGGTCAACCCCAGCGCCAGGTGTATCCGAGCGTTCATCAAGGCGGCTATGTACAGGCAGACCGCCAGGCGCCCTTGCAGGTGTTCGACACACCCGCCGGCCGCCTGGCGGTGCTGATCGGCAGCGACAGCTGGTATCCGGACAACTATGCACGGCTCAATGCCAGCGGCGCCGAGCTGATTGCCGTGCCGGCTTTTATCCCTGGCCGACAGCGCTGGAGCGCGCCGTGGCCGGGCCACACCAACCAGGGACTGACGCTGCCGGCTGGTGCCCTCAGCGAAGGTGAAGCCTGGCAACGCCTGACCCTGACCGGGCAGCCCTCACAGAGCAACGCCCGCGCCGGCATCAGCGTATTCATGCACGGCCAGTTCTGGAATCAGGGGGCTTCAGGTGACAGCTTCGTGCACCAGCAAACCTCGCCGCCTGGCGCACCGCTCGGCGGCACCCGTTTGATCAACCTCTGGCTGTGAACATGAACCGCCCGCCCTTGCGCCTGGGGGATCTGTCGGTAGGTTTTATCCAATGCCTGGATGAAGCACTGCGCAGCCTCGGCCATGACCCCACGGCGCTCTTGCAGCAATATGGCCTGGACAGCCATAGCCTGAGCCAGGCCGGCGCGCGCCTGAGCATTGCCCGCTATATGCGCCTGGGCCACGCCGCCATCGAGCTCAGTGGCCAGCCGGCGTTGGGCTTACAGATGGGCAAACTCAGCCGCCTGGGCCAGGCCGGGCTGGCCGGGGTCACCGCAGCCCAGGCTCCGGATGTCCGTGAGGCGGCGCGCACCCTGCTGCGTTTCGAGCCGCTCTACGCGGCCAATTACCGGGGCCAGTCGCGTCTGCTTGAAGACAGTGAGGGTGCTTGGCTGCGGTTCTATTCAATCAGCCCCTACAACGCCTACAACCGTTTTGTGGTCGACTCGCTGCTCAGCGGCTGGTTGAGCCAGTTGTCTGGCGTGGCCGACCGCAGCTTGCAGGCCCAGCGCATCGATATCGAGTTCAACGCGCCAGACTATGCCGCGGCATACGCCGCCCTCAGCGAACAACCTGTTGTGTTCGCGGCGGCAACCAATCAGCTGCGTCTGGATAACGCCAGCCTGGAGATCCGCAACCCGGCTCATTGCCCGAGTACCTGGCAACAGCTGGTGCAGTTATGCGAACTGGAGCTTGAGCGCCTGACCCGCACCCGCAGTCTGCGCGAGCGCATCATCAGCCTGCTGGGGCCATTGCTCAATGGCGGTCGAGAACCGGATCTGGAAGAAGTGGCGGCCAGACTCAAGCTGCCCACCTGGACCCTGCGGCGCAAGCTGGCCGATGAGCAGACCAGTTTTCGGGCCGTGCTCAACGATACCCGCCGCGACCTGGCCATGACCTACATCCGCGACACGGAACTGGCCTTTGGCGAAATCGCCTACTTGCTGGGGTTTGCCTCTGCTGAGGCCTTTCAACGGGCTTTCAAGCGCTGGAATGGCCAGACGCCCGGGGAGTTTCGCCGCAGCCAGCGCCTGGGCGCTCGCTGAGTGTTATAGCTCGGTCGCGTCGTCAGCCGGTTCCGGCATGTCGAGTTCATAGGCGCGGTATTCGAGCAGTTCTTCTTGATAGTCATCCATGGTGCTGGTCCTCTTGGCAGGTGTTCAATGCGGCGTCAGACGTTGAGCGCAGCGTGCAGGTAATGACCCTTGTCCTGACAGTAAGGTTCGCATGTGACAGGAAAATGTCCGTATCTGGATGATACGAAGCGCCAGGCGGCTAAATTAATCCGGCGCGCGAACCAACTGATATCGCCCTTGACTTTTCCCGTACTGGCGCAATACCCTCAGTGCCATGAATACCTCCAAGCAGTTCTTCGGCCAGATTATTATTACCGTCATTCCAGTCATGGCGGGTTAGCCGACGTTTGCTTGAAAAACCCGCCCTGGAGGCGGGTTTTTTCTGTCTCCCGGGTCTTGAAAGCTTGAACCAGGAGTCAGACATGATCGCTATCGCCCGCCCAATCGTCGCTTGCCCATCCGTTATCGGCCAGTTGTCTGTGCCTCGTGCCCTGTACAAGGAAACGACGCGATGAGCTATGCCGAGTCCGATTTGCTCAACCACTACGTACGCAAGATCCTCACCTCCCGCGTCTACGACGTGGCCATCGAAACCCCGCTGCAGGGGGCTCGCCAGCTGTCTGAGCGGCTCGGCAACCAGATCCTGCTCAAGCGCGAAGACCTGCAGCCGGTTTTCTCCTTCAAGATTCGCGGCGCCTACAACAAGCTGGCGCAACTGAGCGCGGCAGAGACCGCCCGTGGCGTGGTCACCGCCTCAGCCGGCAACCATGCCCAGGGCCTGGCCCTGGCGGCGCGGGAGCTGGGCATCAAGGCGGTGATCGTGATGCCCAAGACCACCCCGGAAATCAAGGTCGAGGGCGTGCGCTCGCGCGGTGGCCAGGTGGTGCTGCATGGCGACTCGTTCCCGGAGGCGCTGGCCCATTCACTGCGGCTGGTCGAGGAACAGGGGCTGGTCTATGTCCACCCCTATGACGACCCCGACACCATCGCCGGGCAAGGCACCGTGGCCATGGAGATCCTGCGCCAGCACCCTGGCCAACTGGACGCAATCTTCGTCCCGGTCGGTGGCGGCGGGCTGATCGCCGGCATTGCCGCGTACGTGAAATACCTGCGCCCGGAAATCAAAATCATCGGCGTCGAACCGGACGACTCCAACTGCCTGCAAGCCGCCCTGGCTGCTGGCGAGCGGGTGGTGCTCAACCAGGTCGGGCTGTTTGCCGATGGCGTGGCGGTGGCGCAGATCGGTCAGCATACCTTTGAGGTCTGCCGGCACTACGTCGACGAAGTGATCACCGTCAGCAGCGACGAAATCTGCGCGGCGATCAAGGACATCTACGACGACACCCGCTCGATCACCGAACCTGCCGGTGCGCTGGGCGTGGCGGGCATCAAAAAGTACGTCGAGCAACGTGGCATCAGCGGCCAGACCCTGGTGGCCATCGACTCCGGGGCCAATATCAACTTCGACCGCCTGCGCCATGTCGCCGAGCGCGCCGAGCTGGGTGAAGGCCGCGAAGCCATCATTGCGGTGACCATCCCGGAGCGGCCCGGCAGCTTCAAGGCGTTCTGTGAAGCGATCGGCAAGCGCCAGATCACCGAATTCAACTACCGCTACCACACCGACCGCGAGGCGCACATTTTCGTTGGCGTGCAGACCCACCCGGAGCGCGACCCGCGCAGCGCGCTGATCGCCAGCCTGAGCGAACAAGGCTTTCCGGTGGTCGACCTGACCGACAACGAACTGGCCAAGCTGCACATCCGCCACATGGTCGGCGGGCACTCGGAACGGGTCAGCGACGAAGTGGTGCTGCGCTTCGAATTTCCCGAGCGGCCGGGCGCGCTGTTCAACTTTTTGAATAAACTGGGCGGACGCTGGACCATTTCGATGTTCCACTACCGCAACCATGGCGCAGCCGATGGCCGGGTAGTGGCGGGGCTGGTGGTGCCGGAAGATGAACACGACCTGGTCCAGGACACCCTGCAAGAGATTGGTTACCCCTATTGGGACGAGACCAATAACCCGGCGTATCGGCTGTTTCTTGGCTAAGTCAGATTTATCGCACCTAGAAACACAGTGATGGTCAATGAAGGTATCGCCCTGTGGACGCTACCTTCATGCCAGACGCCATCGCCGCCGACCAGCTCCCCCCTGACCTGCATTACGTCGACGACAGCGAGCCCGGCTTTAGCCGCAAGCTGCTGCGCGGCAAATTTGCCTATTTTGACCTGGACGGCCAACGGATCCGCGACAAGGCCGAGATCCAGCGCATCAACGCCCTGGCCATCCCGCCGGCCTATACCGATGTGTGGATCTGCGCCGACCCGCGCGGCCATCTGCAGGCCACCGGCCGCGATGCGCGCCAGCGCAAGCAGTACCGCTATCACCCGCGCTGGCGGGAAATCCGTGACCAGAACAAGTACGCGCGCATGATTGCCTTCGGCAGCGCCCTGCCCAAGGTGCGCAAGCAGCTTGAAGCGCAAATGAGCCAGCCCGGCATGGGCCGCGACAAGGTGATCGCCACCGTGGTCAGCCTGCTCGACGCGACGCTGATACGCATCGGCAACTCGCGCTACGCCCGTGACAACCGCTCGTTCGGCCTGACCACATTGCGCAACAAGCATGTGGACATCAAAGGCAGCGAAATCCTCTTCCAGTTTCGTGGCAAAAGCGGCGTGGAGCACCAGATCAGCATCAAGGACCGGCGCATGGCTAACATCATCAAGCGTTGCATGGAGTTGCCGGGCCAGAACCTGTTTCAGTATCTGGACGCCGACGGCCAGCGCCACGGCATCAGCTCATCGGACGTCAACGCCTACCTGCATACCCTGACTGGCGCCGACTTCACTGCCAAGGACTACCGCACCTGGGCCGGCAGCGTGTTGGCCCTGACGACCTTGCGCAAGCTGGATTGGGAACCGGAAAGCGACGCGAAGAAGCATATCGTCGAGATGGTCAAAAATGTCGCCCGCCAGTTGGGCAACACTCCGGCGGTCTGCCGCAAGTGCTATATCCACCCGGCGGTGCTCGAAGGCTTCGTGATCGGCGAACTGGCCAAACTGCCGCGCTCGCGCAAACGCCAGGGCTTGAGCGCCGAAGAGGTTGCCTTGGCAGCCTTTCTCCAGCAGTTGCATGCACAGAGCGCCGGGCAGCGCTCCTGAGGTTACTCGGCGGGCGGGCTCTGCTCTGCGGGAGCGGAATGCTGCTCAAGCAGCTCTTCCAGACTACTCGGCTCGCTGTCGAGGGGATGGGCACTGTCTGTCGGCGCGGCCGGCGACTCGACCTGCTCAACCTTGAATGAACCGGCTTCGACGGGCGCGGCGAGTGGCTGGCTTGTGTCAGCGGGCGCGGCTACTGGCGCTGCGGTTTCGGTGGCTGGCGCTGGCGGCTGCTCAGGGGCGGCCGCCGGAGCAGTTGCAGGAGCCGCAGCAGGGACCAGCGCAGCCGGTGCCGGCGCGGTCGCTTCAGGCACACCCATGTCAGGCTTGGGTTGCTCGACGATGTGCGCCGCCTGCTTGACTTCCGGCGGCAGGAAATTCTCTACCAGGCCGAAAAAGCGCTCGTAGAACTTGGTGGATGCGACGGTCTCACTGGCCACTTTGACCATCGAATCGTCGGTGGAACCGATCGGCATCGACACCGAGCCCAGCACACCGACGCCCAGGCTGGCCGACGTGTTGGTTTTCTTCAGCGCGTAGCGGTCCTGCAGGGCGTTGGCGAACATGCTCGACGTACCGGCATGGGCGTCATCGGCGCAGACCACGTTGAAGCTGATTTCGATATGGGTATCGCCAGTCTGCTGGAAGCTCTTGCGCCCGCTGATCATCTTCGGGTCGTTGCTGGTGATGATGTAGCCCTGGCTGAGCAGTGCCCGCCGCGCCGCCTCGCAGGACGCGGTATCGCTGGCCGGGTAGGTGCGCGAGAAGGTTCCGGCGTCATCGAAATGCTCATGATCGTAGATCGCCTGCTTGGGCGAGGAACAACCAGCAGCCATGAGCAGGGCAGACACCCAGCAGGCAGTACGAACATTCAGAACATTGAACATCGGAAATCCCGGAGATAAAGAACGGCAGGGCGATCAGGAAAATGGCGCTAAGTCTGCAACAACCCAGGCGCGGGATCAACGCAGACTTGGCAAGCATTTGGTTACATGAAGTCTTATTCACTGAAATCTGCCCGCCAGCCCCCCTGTTCATACTCAACGCTTCACCCAAGCGGCGATCACGGCTACCCTTGAGCGCCGCGAGCCGCACGTCAGACGATTCGGAAACCACTGCCACGATGGATACCCCCCCTATTAACCGCGCATCTGAAACCGGCAAGGAAACGACCGGTGGCGGCCGAGTGCAAGTCATTGACCGCTCGATCGTGCTGCTGCGCACGCTTTCCAGCCAGAAGAACGGCGCCAGCGCGCTGGATCTGGCGCGCCTTACCGGAATCGACCGGACCACCATTCACCGGCTGCTCAAGACCCTGACCTACTGGAGCCTGATCGAGTCGCACAACGGCACCTACCGGCTCGGCCCGGAGTGCCTGGTGTACTCCACCGCTTACCTGAACCGCCTGAATCTGCGCAAGATCGCCCTGCCCTACGCCATCGAACTGCAACGCGTCACCGCTGACCGCCAGGCCATCGTCTCGGTCTCGGTGCCGGTGGGCGACCAGGTGGTGTTGATCGAGCGCATGTGGACCCCCATCACGCCGTTGAACGTGATTGTCGATCTGGCCGACCACTTTCCACTGGAAGGTAGCCCGAGCGGCCGCGCCATCCTGGCCACCTACGATACGGCTCAAGCCATTGCCGTGCTGGGCGCCGAACGCCACGCCAGGGTGCTGCCAAACCTGGACACCATCCGTCAGCAACAGGACTTCGCCTTCGGCCACAACGAGTTCAAGCCCGGCCTGTCATCGGTGGCCTACCCGATCCGCGCTGGCGACGGCCCGGCAATCGGTGCGCTGGTGGTTGCCGGGCTGGAGATGGAAAGCGAAATCCATCCGCAGTCGCCGCTGGCCAGCCATGTGCGCCGCGCCTGTGACGGGATCGCGGCGCAACTGGGCGACCTGTAGCAGCCAGCCGCCCCGGCCGGGCTCACTGGCCCGGCCCTGCATCAAGTTCGGCCAGCAACCGGTTCTGCTGCACCTTGCCGTAGTGTGAGCGCGGCAGCTCATTGAGAAACCAGATGCGCCGCGGCACTTTGAAACGCGACAGCCGCGCGCGACAGTGCTCGATCAGTTGCTGGTCCGAGAGCGCGCCAGGCTCACTGAGTACCACGGCAGCACACACCTGCTCACCCCACTCCAGATCTGCCAGGCCAAACACATGGACATCGGTCACCTGGGCCAGCTCACGCAGGCTCTGCTCGACCTCGCTCGGCTGCACCGATTTACCGCCGCTACGGATGATGTCCTTGCAGCGACCTTGCACGCTTAGCAGGCCATCAGCGCGGATACTGCCCAGATCGCCACTGCGCAGCCAGCCGTCGGCCAGGGTGCGCTCGGTCAGCTCAGGCTGCTGCCAGTAGCCGGCCATCAGTTGCGGTCCGGCGATCAGAATCTCGCCCACCCCCTGTTCGTCCGGCTGGTCGATGCGCAGCGCCGCCGAGAACACCGGGCGTCCGACCAGCCCTTGAGCAGACTCACCCGCAGCACGGGTCGCGGCCATCTGCGCCACGTTCAAATAACAACTCCACGGTGCTTCGGTCATGCCATACAGCACGCTCAGCCGGCTGCCGAACAACTGGCATGCGCCCTCCAGAACCTCGCTGGCCAGCGCCGCCGCACCGATGTCCAGGGTTTTCAACGAGGGCAGATCAGCTGCCGCAGTGCCGGCTTCGCGCAGCAGGCGCAACAGCTGGGTCGGAACCAGCGAACTGAAAGCCGCCTGATGCTCACGCAACTGACCGATGAATGCTGGCGCCTCGAAGCGCCCGCCCAGCACCACCTGGCCGCCACTGAGCAGATGCCCCAGTACCGCGACCGCCGCGATTGGCCAGAGCGGGCGCACGTTGAGCAGCACATCACCCGGCACTGCACCACGGGCCATGACGATGTTCTGCAACACCGCACACAGGCTGGCATGCCGGTGCATCACGGCCTTGGGCAGGCCCGTCGTACCGCCGGTGTAGTTCAGCGAAGCCAGGGCTTGCGCCGGCTGGGCTGCACGGGCGGGCAACGGCAGCGCGGATGCCTCGGCAAAGCCCTCCAGGGCCAGACACGGCACACCTGCCTGGCGCAGTTGCCCGGCCAGCGCCTGATAGTGGCTGGAGAACAGCAGCAACTGCGCCCCCGCGTCACGCACCTGTGCCAGCAGTTCCTCACCCGACAACGCCGGGTCCAGCGGCACCCGCACCCGGCCTGTCGCCATGCAGCCATAGTCGGCCAGCAGGTAATTGATGCTGGCCTCGGCCAGCAGCGCCACCCGTGCACCGGCCTGCACATTCAAACGCTCCAGCGCCAGGCCGAAGGCCGTCAGTTGCCGGTCCAGATCCGCAAAGCTCAGGCTGCGGTGCACTGCCGGCTCATACAGAGCAATACGTTCAGGCCACTTGTGCGCGGCCTGACTCAACAGGGTGCTGATATCCATGCTTACCACCCGCTCAGGACGATGCGCCCATTGACCTGCCGCGACTCCAGCAGTGCATGAGCCTGGGCCACCTCAGGAAACGGCAACACCCGGTCGATCAGCGGCCTGACCTGGCCGGCGGCGATCAACGCCAGCGCGGTGCGCAGCTCTTCAAGCGTCGCGCTACCCGACCCCTGCAGTTTCAAGCGTCGGCCAATCAGCAATCCGGGATTGACCGCTACCGCCCCGGGGCTGACGTTACCCAGTACCACCACCCGCCCCCCCAGGCTCATGCTGCGCAGGGTGTCCTCCAGCATATGCCCAAGGTTTTCAATGGCCACGTCCACGCCACGCTTGCCGGTCAGTCGCCAGACCTCGGCGCTGTAGCTGCCGTTGCTGACAATCACCTCATGGGCGCCCAGCGCCTCAAGAAACTCGCGCTTTTCAGCGCTGCCAGTCACGGCGATGACCCGCGCGCCCAAGGCTCGGGCCAACTGAATCTGATGCGCGCCCAGGCCGCCGCTGGCGCCGTTGATCAGCACCGTTTCACCCGGTTTGAGCGCAGCCTCGCCATGCAGGGCGCGCACGCTGGTGGCGATCGGGCACGAAGCCAGCGCCGCCTGCACATAGTCGAGCCCCTCGGGCAATGGGACGGCAGAAATGGCCGGCACCCGCAGGTACTCGGCATAGGCGCCCTCGGTATCCACCGACGGCAGGCCCAGTGCCCGGCACAAGTCCTGGCGACCGCGCAGGCACTGCCGGCACTGGCCGCAGAACCGCCGCTGGTAGATCACCACCCGTGCCCCGACGGCCAGATTCAGCACATCGTCACCGACCTGCACCACTTCCCCGGCCACCTCATGGCCTAACACCACACCGGTGTGTGCGCCGGGCAGCTGCCCGGCACGGTGCAGCAGATCGTGGTGGCAGACACCGGCGGCGTGCACCCTGACCAGCACTTCGCCGCGCCCCGGCTGCGGGGTGGGCACCTCTTCGACCTGCAACTGCTCGGGCCCGCCGAAGCCTTTCAGAACTATCGCTTTCATCTTTTATAACCGTTGGTAACCACTTAAGAATATGTTCATATAACAAACATGTTGTTTGCATTGTGCACATCAATTAAGTTTTCCCCACTTTGACGCCGACCTCAAGAGGCAATGCGTCTTTCTTTCACAATCAGCGAAATCACGTGATGACAGTCGAGTATCAGAAGCAGGGCGACGGCGTTCTGCTGGTCACCCTCAACCGCCCGGAGCGTCTCAACGCGCTGGACAGCCAGACCAAGGCCGCACTGGGTCAGGTGTGGCAACGCGCCCAGGACGACACCGACGTACGCGCCATCGTGCTGCGCGGTGCCGGCGAGCGGGCGTTTTGCGCCGGTTCCGACCTCAAGGAAATTCACAGCACCGGCCAGACCGCCAGCAGCGACGTGCTGGCCAACGCTCTGCCTGGGGTGGGCGTCAACCTGCGCAAGCCAGTGATCGCCGCTTTGCACGGCCATACCCTGGGGCTGGGCATCAGCCTGGCGATTCACTGCGATTTGCGTATCGCCCGTACCGACACGCAATTCAGTTTCCCGGAAGTGCGCCACGGCATGCTGTCGGGCTTCAGCGCCATCACCCTGCCGAGCCTGATCGGGGAAGCCGCGGCACTGGACATCATGCTCAGCGCCCGGACCTTCGATGCCGATCAGGCGCTGGCCCTGGGGCTGGTCAATGAGGTGGTCGACGACCCGCACAGCCGCGCCCTGGAACTGGCCGCGCAACTGGCCGCCCATGACCCGCGCGCGGTCGAGTGGAGCAAAACCTTGCTATTGGCCGAACGCAGAGAACGGCTGCAACGGCATCTGGCGCTGGTCGATCAGGCCAGGATCGACGTCATGCGTGACCGATAACCATAACCATAACTGCCCACCCTTTTCCGCCACGCCCGTACTGCCAGGCACACCCACCACCAGCGATGGAAGCGGCGTTTCACTTGGAGCTTCACTATGTCTCGCCCTTGCATTGCTTATCGCCCAAGGCTCAGTCTGCTGACCCTGGGTATCCTCGGCCTGTGCGCCACACCGCAGGCGTTCGCTGCGCAGCCGACCCACACCGCTGACAACCAGGACACCGCCTTGCAGACGGTGGTGGTCACCGGCGCCCGCGACGCCGGCCGCACCGTGGCTGAAAGCCTGGCGCCGATTGATGTGATCAGCGGCGAGGCCCTGGCCCGCTCCGGCAAACAGAACCTGCGCGAGGCCCTGGCCGCCAGCGTGCCGTCCTACACCAACGCCGCAGGCTTTACCGGCGGCACCGGCCTGGCGGTGAAATCCGCGACCTTGCGCGGCCTGGGCGGCAACCACGTACTGGTGCTGGTCAACGGCAAGCGCCGGCATAACACCTCGTTGATTTTCGTCCAGACCGCCGCGACCTCCAGCGGCCAGTCGCCTGCCGACCTGGACCTGATCCCGGTCAGCGCCGTGGACCATGTCGAGGTACTGCGCGACGGTGCCGCCGCCCAGTACGGCTCCGACGCCATCGCCGGGGTGATCAATATCATCCTCAAGCAGAACGATCAGGGCGGCAGCGCCAGTGCCCTGTATGGTCAGTATCGGGAACGGGTCGGCGGCAAGGGCAACTTCGGCGCCCGCGGCCAGGCCCAGATCAACCAGGGCTTTGCCCTGCCCAATGACGGTTTCTTCAGCCTCAGCGCCGACGTCGGCATCCAGGAAAGCTCTAACGTCGCCGGGGCCGTACCGGATTCCACGCGCATCTACTTTGCCCAGAACGGCCAGCCCGACCCGCGTGAAACCGGCGAAAGCCGCTACCGCCAGCAGCTTGGCCAGCCGCGCTCGCAGACTTACAACCTCGGTTACAACGCCGAACTGCCGCTCAACGACGACGTCACCGTCTATTCGTTCTCCACGGTCAGCCATCGCAACTCCACCAGCTGGGGCACCTACCGCACCGCCAACTCGCCGCAAAATATTGTCTCGGTGTACCCGGACGGTTTTGCGCCGCGCTTTGTGGTCGAAGAGGACGACTTCCAAAGCGTGATCGGTGTACGCCACGACGACCTGCTGGGCTGGAAATGGGACCTGTCCAGCAGCTATGGCCGCAACGACGCTAATATCCGCAACGAACGCTCGCTGAACCCGTCGCTCGGCCCGGACAGCCCCCGCGACATGGACGGCGGCCATCTGATCGCCAGCCAGTGGACCAATAACCTGGACCTGACCCGCGGCTTCGACACCGGCTTGTTCAGCAGCCCGCTGAACGTCGCCGCCGGCCTTGAGTTTCGCCGTGACGGCTTCCAGATTGAGGATGGCGAGTTCGCCTCTTATGGTGACGGCGGCTATATTTTCCCGGCCGGTCACCCGCTGGCCGGCCAGCGCCCCAACCCCGGCGCGCCGGGCCTGGCCGGTTTCACCCCGCAGGACGCGCACAATTACTCGCGC
The DNA here is from genome assembly GCF_000829415.1 of Pseudomonas sp. StFLB209. Taxonomy (NCBI): domain Bacteria; kingdom Pseudomonadati; phylum Pseudomonadota; class Gammaproteobacteria; order Pseudomonadales; family Pseudomonadaceae; genus Pseudomonas; species Pseudomonas sp. StFLB209. The sequence goes on from NZ_AP014637.1 coordinate 6,300,151, forward strand.
ACCAACACCGCCGCCTATGTCGACCTCAGCCAGCGCCTGACCGACAAGTGGGATGTCAGCCTGGCCGGGCGTTTCGAGCACTACAGTGACTTTGGCGACACCACCAGCGGCAAGTTCTCGACCCGCTATGCCTTTACCCCGGCCTTCGCGGTACGCGGCACCATCAGCAACGGCTTCCGCGCCCCGTCGCTGCAACAACAGAACTACTCTTCGTCGCTGACCGCCTGGCGCGCCAACAGCTTCACCGGCCAACTGGAGCAGAACACCACCCGCTACGTGACCGTCGATGATGCCGCCGGCCGCGCACTGGGCGCCAAACAGCTGGACCCGGAACGCTCGCTGAACTACAGCCTGGGCTTTGTCGCCACGCCCACCGACAACCTCAGCGTGACGGTCGACCTGTACCAGATCGACATCAAGGACCGCATCCTGCAGACCAGTAACCTGCAAGGCACAGCGGTGTCCAACCTGCTGGCCGGCCAAGGGCTGAACCCCAACCAGATCGTCTCCTACTTCGGCAACCTGGCCGACACCCGCACCCGTGGCATCGACCTGGTGGCCGACTATCGCTATGACTTCGGCCAGTACGGCAAGACCCAGTGGACCCTGCTGAGTAACCAGAGCCTGCAGACCATCGAGAAACTCAAGGAGCCTGCCGCACTGGCCGGCACCAGGGTCAGCGCAGTGGGCCGCGACCGGCAGGGCAACCTGACCACCGCCTACCCCAAGAACGTCACCTCGCTAAACCTCAACTGGCAGTTGGGCGACTTCGATGTGAACCTCAAGGGCACCCGCTATTCGCAAGTGGTGGGGCGCAATCAGATCTCCGAAAGCCGTGACGAGAAGATCCGCCCGGCGTTCATCACCGACCTGAGCCTGGGTTACTACCTGACCGACGCGGTGAAACTGACCGTCGGCGGCGAGAACATCTTCGACCGCCGGCCGCAGCAGCTCAATGCCGAAGCCAAGCGCTTCTATTTCTTCCCCACCGACAACCCGACCTACAGCTGGTATTCGCCCTATGGCCTGGAAGGCGCGTACTACTTCGCCAAAGTCGACGTGAGCTGGTGACCCCATGAGTCTTTCAAACAGCACGCCAGCCCCCGAGGGGCTGGTCGAACATACCCCCTCACAGGGCTTCGATCAGGCGCTGTACCGCAAGCTGGCCTGGCGGATCATGCCGTTTCTGTTTCTGTGCTTCGTGCTCAACTGGCTCGACCGGGTGAACATCAGCTTCGCCCATTTGCAGTTCAAGACTGATCTGAACATCAGCGACGCGACCTTCGGGATCATCGTCGGGGTGTTCTCCATCGGCTACCTGCTGTTCGAAATCCCCAGCAACCTGCTGCTGGAAAAGATCGGCGCAAAGAAGACCATGATGCGCATCATGGTGCTCTGGGGCCTGGTGACCATCGCCACCGCCTTTGCCCAGACGCCGATGCAGTTCTATGTGTTGCGCATCCTGCTGGGCGCCGCCGAGGCCGGCTTTTTTCCCGGCGTGATCCTGTACCTGACCTACTGGTTCCCGGCCAGCTACCGCGGGCGTATCACCTCACGGTTCATCATGGCCATCGCGGTCTGCGGGATCATCGGCGGCCCGCTGTCGACCTGGATCATGAGCCACTTTGCCGGCCTGGGCGGGTTCACCGGCTGGCAATGGCTGTTTGTGGTCACCGGCATCCCGCCGGTACTGGCCGGGCTGTTCGCCTGGTACTGGCTGGATGACAAACCGGCCAACGCCAAGTGGCTGAGCGACGATGAGAAACGCCGCATCGCGCATGCCCTCGACGAAGAACGCCGCAACCGCAAGCCGGGCGGGCATCAGCGTTTCGTCGAAGCGCTGAAAGACCGCAAGGTGTGGTTCATCACCCTGGCCTACTGCCTGACCATCATGTGCACCGGCAACGTGACCAATATCTGGGCGCCGTCGATCATCCGCGAATCGGGGGTCGCCAACCTCAGCCAGTTGGGGCTGTTTTCGGCGCTGCCCTATGTGGTCGGGGTGGTGGTCATGCTGCTGGCCTGCCGGCATTCGGACCTGCGCCAGGAACGCCGCTGGCATTTCGCCCTGGGCGGCCTGACCGCGGCCACGGCAATGCTGATCCTGCCAAACTTTCTGGTCAGCCCCTGGGCCGCCATCGCGATCCTGACCCTGATGACCAGCGGCTACCTGGTGGCCACGGCAGTGTTCTGGACCATTCCCACCTATTACCTCTCCGACCAGGCCAAGGCGGCCGGGCTGGCGATGGTCAATTGCTGTGGGCAGGTCAGCAGCCTGCTGACGCCGATCATGATCGGCTCGATCAAGACCAGTACCGGCAGCATCTCGCTTGCGCTGTATATCGTCGCCGGCCTGGTGACCTGCGGCGCGTTGATTCTTTTGTTCGGTGTCCCGCGCCAAGCGCTGCGTGATGCTTCTGAAACCTGATGGATAGCTCAATGACTGATTACGTTGCACTGGCCCACCAACTGGCCGCGCAGATCCAGCCCGGCGCCGCCGAGCGCGACGCCAAGCGCACCCTGCCCTACGCCCAGCTTGACCTGATCCGCGAGTCCGGCCTGGGCGCGGCACGGGTGCCCAAGGCGCTGGGCGGTGGCGATATTGACCAGTTGCAGGTGGCGCAGATCTTCATGGCCCTGGCCAAGGCCGACCCCAGCGTGGCCCAGGCACTGTTCCCGCATTTCGCCACGGTCGAGCACCTGCGGCTGATCGCCAATGAGCGCCAGCAGCGCGAATACCTCGGTGCCTTTGTCGACCGCAAGCTGTCGTCCGGAGCCATCGCCGAACGCAGCGGCACCTTTCGCGGCGAAATCCACACCCGGCTGCAACGCCAGGGCGAGCAACTGCTGCTCAACGGCAGCAAGTTCTACAGCACCGGTTGCCTGTTCGCCGACCTGCTGAAAATCCAGGCCGTGGATGAAGCCGGCCAGGCCGTGTATGTGATGCTGCCCGCCGACACCCCCGGCATCAGCCTGCTAGACGACTGGGACGGCATGGGCCAGCGCACCACCGCCAGCGGCAGCACCCTGCTGGAGAACGTGCCGGTGCACCCCGATCAGGTCATCGCGCTGGCGCAGTGGTATCAGCGGCGCAACTACATCGGCGCCAGCGCCCAGCTCATCCACTGCGCGCTGGACGTCGGGATTGGCCTGGCGGCGCTGGACGATGCCATCGCCTGGGCACGCAGCGGCGTGCGCCCGGTGCGCGAAAGCGGCGTCGACAAGGCCAGCAACGATCCGTACATCCTGCACACCATTGGCGAGCTGTCGGCCACCATCCATGGCGCCCAGGCGCTGGTGGAAAAAGCCGCCGGTGCGGTACAGACCGCCGCCGTCACCCAGTTGCAAGGCCTGGCCGAAGGCGCAGAGCTTGACGCCATTCTGGCGCGCTCCTCGATTGCCGTGGCCGAAGCCAAGATCGCGTCGACCCGCGCCGCCCTGCATGTCTGCGAGCGGCTGTATGAGGTAGGCGGCGCCGCAACCACTCAGAGCCGCTACAACTTCGACCGTCACTGGCGCAACGCCCGCACCCACACCACCCACGATTCAGTGGCCTATAAGTACAAGGCCATCGGAGACTACCTGCTCAATGGCAACTATCCCCCCATCGCGTTCACCTATTAAACCGCTGCTGGCGCTGAGCCTGCTCTGGCTGGCCATCGGCACTCAAGCCAGCGCTGGCAGCGGCGACCCCTGGGCTGATCTGCCGGCCCAGGTCGACACGTTGCTGCCCGGCGTGATCGAACTGCGCCATGCCATTCACCGCCACCCCGAGCTGGGCAATCGCGAGTTCAAGACTGCCGAACGCATCGCCCGGCGCCTGCGCGAGCTGGGCTTCGAGGTGCAGACCGGGGTTGCCCATACCGGTGTGGTCGGCGTGCTCAAAGGCGGCCAGCCCGGACCGGTGGTGGCCATCCGCGCCGAGCTCGATGCCCTGCCGCTCACCGAACAGACCGGTTTGGCCTATGCCTCGACGCTGCGCGCCAAGGACGAAGGCAATGACCTGCGCAGCCGTGGCAAGGACGTCGGGGTGATGCATGCCTGCGGTCACGACGCGCATATGGCCATGGCGATCGGCGTGGCCGAAGTGCTGGCCGCACACCGCGACGCGCTGCCCGGCACCCTGAAGCTGATTTTCCAGCCCGCCGAAGAGGGCCCGCCACTTGGCGAGCAAGGCGGCGCCGCGCTGATGATCAAACAGGGCGTACTGCAGGCGCCGGCACCGGAGGTGATTTTCGGCATTCACGTCACCGCCGGCACTGCCGGCACCTTTACCCTGAGCAAGGCACGCACCACCGCCTCGGCCGACACCTTCGTGGCCCGCATCACCGGGCGCCAGACTCACGCGGCCTTTCCCTGGACCGGGATCGACCCGGTGCCGGTGGCGGCGCAGATCATCCTCGCCTGGCAGACCATTCCCAGTCGGCAGTCGAACCTGAGCGTGCTTCCAGCACCGGTGATTTCGGTGGGCCGCCTGGAGGGCGGCGACCGCCATAACATCATCCCGGCCGAGATACGTCTGGAAGGCTCGATACGCACGATCAGCGATGAGCAACGCGAAGATGTGCTCAAGCGCATGAGCAATACCGCGCAGAGCATTGCCCAGGCATCCGGCGCTACGGCAACGGTGGAGTATCTGCCTGGTGGCTACCGGTCAGGCTATAACGACACGGCACTGGCTGAACGCATGTTGCCGGTCCTGCAACAGGTGTCCGGCACGCCGGTGAAGATCGACAACGGCACCTATGGCGCCGATGACTTTGCCGAGTATGCGCGGCAGATTCCGGGGCTGTTCATGCGCATGGGGGTCACTCCGCCGGCACTGCAGGACAAACCGGTGTGGCCGACTCATTCGCCGGGCTTTCAGGTCGACGATCCGAGCCTTGCCACCGGCATTAAGGCGCTGAGCCTGATGACCCTGCGTTACATGAGGGGCGAAGGACAGTAAAAATCGCAGACAACAAAAAAGCGACCCTAAGGTCGCTTTCATGTTTGTTCCAGAGAGTTCAAGGGCTCTGGAACCGGATATGGCGCAGCGGACGGGACTCGAACCCGCGACCCCCGGCGTGACAGGCCGGTATTCTAACCGACTGAACTACCGCTGCGTATCGCTTGTAACTCTTGCTTCAACCTGAAACAAACTTTCGGTAGTTTGAATCACGGCATGATTGAACTGCCAGTTGGCGTTTCAATCGCAGACCCGGCGAACCCGATCTGGATAAAGTGGCGCAGCGGACGGGACTCGAACCCGCGACCCCCGGCGTGACAGGCCGGTATTCTAACCGACTGAACTACCGCTGCGCATGCAGGACTTTCATCCTGGTTTTTACAACCTTGAAAGTTCTCGTGAATCAACTTTCAAACTCAACGATGGTGGGTGATGACGGGATCGAACCGCCGACCCTCTGCTTGTAAGGCAGATGCTCTCCCGGCTGAGCTAATCACCCTTTGCTTCGCTGAGGCCGCGAACTTTACGCACCCCCCTCATGCAAGTCAACACCTGGAGTGAAATATTTTTCAAATCAGGGAGATACGGTTGAATCCGGGGACCGTCTTGAGCCGGGAAGCCCTTTAAAAAGATCCCGCCGCTGGGTTGGAGGACCCCGGTTCCCATGCCACTCAAATAAAAAAACCGGCATGGCGCCGGTTCAGGTATTTGCTTGAGTACTACGCTTGTTCGGCGTAGATCATCTTGCGGCTCATGCCACCATCGATGACGAACTCCTGGCCGGTCACGAAGCCTGAGTTGCGTGACAACAGCCAGCTCACCATCGCGGCTACGTCTTCCACGGTCCCGACCCTGCCCACCGGGTGCTGAGCGTGGTCAAGGTCAGACAGCGGTTCGGCGCGGCGTGCCGACGGGTCGCGGGCGTCGATCCAGCCGGGGCTGACCGCGTTGACCCGGATCTGTGGGCCGAGGCTGACCGCCAGTGCATGGGTCAAGGCCAGCAGGCCGCCCTTGCTGGCCGCATAGGCTTCGGTGTCGGCTTCAGACTGATGGGCACGGGTGGAGGTCAGGTTGACGATCGCGCCACCGTGCGCACGCAGGTACGGCGCACAGTGCTTGGCCAGCAGCATGGGGCCGGTCAGGTTGACCCCCAGCGCGCGGTTCCAGCGCTCCAGGCTGAGGCTTTCCAGAGTACCGTTATGGGGCTCGGAAATTGCCGCGTTGCACACCAGAGCGTCCAGCCGGCCAAACTGGCGCAGCACCTTGGCCACACCACCGACCACGTGTTCTTCGCTGGACACGTCCATGACCACGAACATCGCGTTATCGCCCAGGCTTTCAGCCACCTTGCTGCCACGAATGCGGTCCAGGTCGGCCAGCACCACCTGCCAGCCCTCGCTGATCAGCCAGGCGGCAATGCCCAGGCCGATGCCGCGTGCAGCGCCGGTCACCAGAGCCACCCGGCCGTTAGTCGGCCCGGCAGCCTGCATGGCCCACTCGCTCACAGCGCTGCCAGGCCGCGAGCCAGATCGTTCTGCAGGTCGACAACGTCTTCCAGGCCGACTGCGACACGAATCAGGCTGTCGCTGATACCCGCCGAGGCACGCTCCTGCGGGGTCAGACGCCCATGCGAAGTCGTGCCTGGATGAGTAATGGTGGTTTTGGCATCACCCAGGTTGGCGGTGATCGACACCAGACGCGTGGCATCGATAAAACGCCATGCACCCTCTTTGCCACCCTTGACCTCAAAACTCACCACTGCGCCGTAGCCTTTCTGCTGGCGCTGGGCCAGTTCGTGCTGCGGATGGCTCTTGAGGCCGGCATAGTGAACCTTCTCGATACCGTCCTGCTGTTCCAGCCACTCGGCCAGCGCCTGGGCGTTGGCACAGTGGGCGCGCATGCGCAGGTTCAAGGTTTCGAGGCCCTTGAGAAAGATCCAGGCGTTGAACGGGCTGAGGGTCGGGCCGGCGGTGCGCAGGAAGCCCACCACTTCTTTCATCTGCTCGCTGCGTCCGGCAACCACACCGCCCATGCAACGACCCTGGCCGTCGATGAACTTGGTGGCCGAGTGCACCACCACATCGGCACCCAGCTTCAGCGGTTGCTGCAAGGCCGGTGTACAGAAGCAGTTATCGACCACCAGCAAGGCACCCTTGGCATGGGCGATTTCTGCCAGCGCGGCGATATCGACCAGTTCAGCCAGCGGGTTGGATGGCGACTCGACAAACAGCAGCCTGGTGTTCGGCTTGATCGCCGCATCCCAGCCAGCCAGTTCAGCCAGCGGCACGTAGTCGACCTCGACACCGAAACGCTTGAAGTACTTCTCGAACAGGCTGATGGTCGAGCCGAAGACGCTGCGCGACACCAGCACGTGATCGCCGGCGCTGCACAGGCTCATCACCACCGACAGGATTGCCGCCATGCCGGTGGCGGTGGCCACTGCCTGTTCGGCGCCTTCAAGAGCAGCAATACGCTCTTCGAAGGCACGCACAGTCGGATTGGTGTAGCGCGAATAGACGTTGCCCGGCACCTCACCCGCGAACCGGGCGGCGGCATCAGCCGCCGTACGGAACACGTAACTGGAGGTGAAGAACATCGGGTCGCCATGCTCGCTCTCAGGGGTGCGGTGTTGACCCGCACGCACGGCCAGGGTGTCGAACCCTACGCCTTCAAGATCGCTGTCCAGCCGGCCTGCATCCCATTGCTCTGCCATGCCCGTTTTCCTTGTCAATCAGTTGTTGTACAGATCGATGATCGCGCTGACGGCCTGGCTCTTGACCTTGGCCGCGTCATTGCGGGCGTCTTCGATCCGGTTCAGGTAGTGCTCATCGATATCACCGGTGACGTACTGGCCGTCGAACACCGAGCAGTCGAAGTTATCGATCTTGATCTTCTTGCTGCCACTGACCGCTTCAATCAGGTCACTGAGGTCCTGATAGACCAGCCAGTCGGCGCCGATCAGATCAGCCACTTCCTGGGTGGTACGGTTATGGGCGATCAGTTCGTGAGCACTCGGCATGTCGATGCCGTAGACGTTCGGGTAACGCACGGCCGGTGCGGCCGAGCAGAAATACACATTCTTGGCGCCGGCTTCACGCGCCATCTGGATGATCTGCTTGCAGGTGGTCCCGCGCACGATGGAGTCATCGACCAGCATCACGTTCTTGCCGCGAAATTCCAGCTCGATGGCGTTGAGCTTCTGACGCACCGACTTCTTGCGCGCCGCCTGGCCCGGCATGATGAAGGTCCGGCCAATGTAGCGGTTCTTGACGAAGCCTTCGCGGAACTTGACGCCCAGGTGGTTGGCCAGCTCCAGCGCCGCGGTGCGGCTGGTGTCCGGAATCGGGATGACCACGTCGATGTCGTGGTCGGGACGCTCGCGACGGATTTTTTCCGCCAGGCGCTCGCCCATGCGCAGCCGCGCCTTGTACACCGAGATACCGTCAATGATCGAGTCAGGACGCGCCAGGTAGACGTGCTCGAAGATGCACGGCGCGTAACGCGGGTTCGGCGCGCACTGGCGAGTGAACAGCTTGCCGTCGTCGGTGATGTACACCGCTTCGCCCGGTGCCAGGTCACGGATCAGGGTGAAGCCCAGCACGTCGAGGGCGACGCTTTCGGAGGCGATCATGTACTCGACGCCTTCGTCGGTGTGACGCTGGCCGAACACGATCGGGCGGATGGCGTCCGGGTCACGGAAGCCGACGATGCCGTAGCCGGTGACCATCGCCACCACGGCATACCCACCGCGGCAACGTTTGTGCACGTCAGCCACGGCGGCGAAGATGTCCTCTTCGGTCGGCTGCAATTTGCCGCGTACCGCCAGTTCATGGGCGAACACGTTGAGCAGCACTTCCGAATCGGAATTGGTGTTCACATGACGCAGATCGGACTCGTAGATTTCCTTGGCCAACTGCTCGACGTTGGTCAGGTTGCCGTTATGCGCCAGGGTGATGCCATACGGCGAGTTGACATAAAACGGCTGGGCTTCGGCCGACGTCGAACTGCCGGCTGTTGGATAGCGCACATGGCCGATGCCCATGTGCCCAACCAGACGCTGCATATGACGCTGCTGGAACACATCGCGCACCAGACCGTTGTCTTTGCGCAGGAACAACCGGCCATCATGGCTGGTCACGATACCGGCAGCATCCTGGCCGCGGTGCTGGAGGACGGTGAGCGCGTCATACAGCGCCTGATTGACATTCGACTTACCGACGATTCCGACGATGCCACACATGCGACACAACCCCTACTTAGTGGAACTGGATTTACCGAGCACATCCTGGGCCATTTCCGGCGACAGGATCTGCTCCTTGAACGGCAATTCGGCAGGAATGCCGATGCCGCTGGTTGACCACTGACCGGACATCCCGACAATCAGGTTTTTCGACCAGTCAGCGACCATGAGAAACTGCGGCACCAGGCGTGATTCCTGCCACCACTGATCCTGTTGCACCGGGCCCAGGCTCAGCAGCCCGACCGCGACAACGATCAGCAGGGCGCCACGCGCGGCACCAAATACCATACCGAGGAACCGATCGGTCCCGGACAACCCGGTGACGCGAATAAGCTCGCCGATGAGAAAATTGACCATCGCCCCGACAATCAGGGTGGCGACGAACAGAATGATGCAACTGGCGATCACCCGCATCGAAGGCGTGGCGATGTAGTCGGCCAGATAATGGGACAGCCCGGCACCGAACATCCAGGCGACTGCGCCTGCGATGATCCAGATCAGCAGCGACAAAGCTTCCTTGACGAAGCCGCGCTTGATGCTGATCAAAGCGGAGATGGCGATGATCACGAGAATCGCCCAGTCAACCGGAGTAAGTGCCACGTTGCAGCCTGCAGACGGATAAGGCGGCGCATTTTAACAGAGCGGCCGCCGGTCGGTAAGCGGCGATTATCGGTGAGCTGAATTTTCTCGAAACAGCTGTGTTCAGCCGCGTTCCGGCTGGAAACGCACCACGATACCCTTGAGTTTCTGCTGTTTGTCGAGCTGGTCGCGCAGACGATCGGCTTCGCCACGCTCGATCAGCGGCCCGACGAACACCCGATTGACGCCATCGGAGGTGCGAATGTAAGCGTTGTAGCCTTGGGCACGCAGGGTCTTTTGCAGGTTATCGGCATTGGCCCGATTGGACATGCTGGCCAATTGAACCGACCAGCTGACCGACAGGCCGTTGGCGTCCACACCGCTGGGCGCAGCCGCCTTGGCCTGGGTCGGCGCAGGCGGCTGAACAGGCGTTGACGGCTGGGCAGGCGCTGGCGCGGGCTTGACGGCCGGCTTGGGTGCGCTGGCCACAGGTGCGGAGGCCACAGGTGCAGCGGCAGGCGCCGCTGGAGCCGCCTGCTGGGCCGGCGCCGGGGCAATCGGCCGCGATGGCGGCGCCGTGCTCGGCGCTGGGGTTTCGACCTGAGTGATCTGCTGGGGCTCAGGCACTGCGACCGGCTCGATTTGCACCGGCTGCATCACCGGGGCTTCGGGCGCAGCAGGCGCATCGACCCGCACGCTGCGGGTTTCGTCTTCACGGGTGAACAGCATCGGCAGAAAGATGACCGCAATGGCGATCAGCACCAACGCCCCCACCATCCGCTGTTTGTAAGCCTTGTCCAGCATCGCAGCCACCTTCAGTCCTCAATCAGCGTGATCGGCCAGCCATTCAAGCGCTTCGGCCACGCAGTAAAAAGATCCGAACAACAGGATCTCGTCATCCGCCGTCGCCTGCTCACACTGTGCCAACAGTGCCTGGGCCACGTTCTGATAGGACGTCACGCTCGCACCAAGGTTCTGCAAGCAGGCCTGCAATTGCTCAACCGGCGTGCTACGCGGGGTTGGCAACGGCGTCACAGCCCAATGCGCGACCCCCGCCACCAGCTCGGCAACCACGCCTTCGAGATCCTTGTCGCCCAACAGACCGAACACCGCCAGGCGCTTGCCTGGCACCGGACGCTGGACAAGCCGTTGCGCCAGAAAACGCGCAGCGTGAGGGTTGTGCCCGACATCCAGCAATAGATTGAGGGTTTTGCCTTTCCAGCGCAGCACCCGTCGGTCAAGCCGACCGACAATCCGGGTACCGCTCAGCGCCTCGGCCAACACCCTGGGCTGCCATGGCAGATCGAGCAAGGCATAGGCTTGCAATGCAAGCGCGGCATTCTCCATCGGCAGATCGAGTAGCGGCAGATCAGTCAGCACCAGCGGCTGCCCTGCCCCATTCACTCCTTGCCAGGACCAGGCATTGACGTCGATAGCGACGCTGAAATCCCGACCGCGTAACAAAAATGGGCAGTTGAGCGCTGCTGCCTGCTCCAGCAAGGGTGCAGGCGGATCAAGATCGCCACACAGGGCCGGTTTGCCAGCACGCAAGATGCCGGCCTTCTCGAACGCTACTGACTCACGGGTATTGCCCAGCCAGTCGGCATGGTCCAGACCGATACTGGTGACCAGCGCCAGATCAGCGTCGACCAGATTGACCGCATCCAGACGCCCGCCCAGCCCGACTTCCAGCACCACAGCGTCAAGCCCGGCCTGTTCGAACAGCCAGAATGCCGCCAGCGTGCCCATTTCAAAGTAGGTCAGGGTGATATCACCACGCGCCGCCTCGACAGCGACAAAGGCCTCGCACAATTGAGCATCGCTGACCTGCACGCCTTGCACTTGCACCCGCTCGTTATAGTGCAGCAGGTGCGGCGAACTGTAGACACCCACTTTCAGACCCTGAGCCTGCAACAGTGCCGCCAGAAACGCACAGGTCGAACCCTTGCCGTTGGTGCCGGTCACCGTGATCACTCTGGGCGCCGGACGACTCAGGCCCAACTGACCGGCGACTTGCCGGGCACGGTCCAGCCCCATGTCGATGGCCGACGGGTGCAGTTGCTCCAGATAGGCCAGCCATTGACCCAGGGTCCGCTGTGTCATGCGGTTGCCGGAGTCGGAGCCGGAGTAATCTCGACCACTTCCAGAACCGGCTTGTCAGCCTTTGGCGATGGCAGGTTCATCATCTGCGCCAGCAAGCGACCCAGACGCTCGCGCAGTTCAATGCGCGGAATGATCATGTCGATGGCGCCGTGCTCGATGAGGAACTCGCTGCGCTGGAAGCCTTCAGGCAGCTTTTCACGTACGGTCTGCTCAATCACTCGCGGGCCTGCAAAGCCAACCAGCGCCTTGGGCTCAGCGACGATCACATCACCCAGCATGGCCAGGCTGGCGGAAACGCCGCCGTAGACCGGGTCGGTCAGCACCGAAATGAACGGAATGCCTTCTTCACGCAGCCGCGCCAGCACCGCCGAGGTCTTGGCCATCTGCATCAGCGAGATCAGCGCTTCCTGCATCCGCGCACCGCCGGAGGCCGAAAAGCAGACCATCGGGCAACGGTGCTCAAGGGCATAATTGGCCGCACGCACAAAGCGCTCGCCAACGATCGCACCCATCGAGCCGCCCATGAAGGAGAACTCGAACGCCGAGACCACGATCGGCATGCCCAGCAAGGTCCCGCTCATGGAAATCAGCGCGTCTTTTTCACCGGTCTGCTTTTGTGCAGCGGTCAGACGATCCTTGTACTTCTTGCCATCGCGGAACTTGAGACGGTCTACCGGCTCCAGGTCAGCACCCAGCTCATTGCGACCTTCGGCGTCCAGGAAGATGTTCAGCCGGTTACGCGCACCGATACGCATGTGATGGTCGCACTTGGGGCAGACGTCCAGGGTCTTTTCCAGTTCAGGGCGATACAGCACGGCTTCACAGGATGGGCACTTGTGCCACAGCCCCTCAGGGACCGAGCTTTTCTTGACCTCTGAACGCATGATCGAAGGGATCAGTTTGTCTACCAGCCAGTTGCTCATGCTTTCTTTCTCCAGTGCCGATTCGGCTCCAGCACCCGGCGTTGTAACGCCCGGCACCCGCCCTTGGCTAAATGTGTAAAAAGTGACGAGCAAGGACAGCCTGCGGTCGGCACCTGGCCAGACCTGCCCCTCTCAGCCGTAATACTTGAAACCGCACCCGACGCAAAAGCGTCCGGTTAATCAATTCAGCCCGCACATGTTCATTACCGGGACAGGCTAATGGACGGCGGCAGCTGCCACGCCGTCACATCAGGCTTCACGCACCGCACGCATGAAAGCCCGCACCTTGTCGTGATCCTTTATGCCTTTACTGCGCTCTACCCCGCCACTGACATCCACCGCATAGGGCCTGACCTGAGCAATGGCCTGCGCCACGTTACCCGCGTCAAGACCGCCAGCCAGGATGATCGGCTTGGACAGATCACCGGGAATCAATGACCAGTCGAAGCGCTCCCCCGTGCCACCGGGCACACCCGGCACATAAGCATCAAGCAGGATGCCGCTGGCTTTGCCATAAGCCCGGCAGGCGGCGGCGATATCGTCACCCGGCTTGACCCGCAATGCCTTGATGAAAGGCCGGTGATAGCCGTCGCATGCCTCGGGTGATTCATCACCATGGAATTGCAACAGATCCAGCGGCAATGCATCGAGGGTTTCGTTCAATTCACAGGAACTGGCGTTGACGAACAGGCCAACCGTGGTCACGAAGGGCGGCAGGCCGGCAATGATCGCCCTGGCCTGTTGCACGCTGACCGCACGCGGGCTGGGCGCGTAGAACACGAAGCCCAGCGCGTCGGCACCCGCCTCAACGGCCGCCAATGCATCCTCCAGACGGGTAATCCCGCAGATCTTGCTGCGAACGGCTGACATATGACGAAACCTCAGTCCTTGCGCAAAGTCTCGGATGGTAACAAATGCAGGTTCAGCCGTCAGCCTTCAAGGCCAGCGAAACCGGTCAGAAAATGCGGACCGATGTAACGCTGCGGCAGACCGAATTCATCGGCATACTCGACCTCAACCAGATACAGGCCAAAGGGGTGCGCAGTCACGCCGCCGTTACGCCGCACCCGACTCTGCAGCACTTCATTGATCCACTCCACCGGGCGCTCGCCAGCACCGATGGTCATCAGCACACCGGCAATGTTTCTCACCATGTGATGCAGGAACGCACTGGCCCGTACATCAATGACAATCATCTTGCCGTGACGACTGACGCGCAGGTGATGCATCTGCTTGATCGGCGATTTGGCCTGGCACTGGCCGGCGCGAAACGCGCTGAAATCGTGGGTACCGACCAGATACTGGGCGGCCTCGGCCATGCGCTCGACATCCAGCGGACGATAGTTCCAGGTTACTTCCTCACCCATATGCGCCGGGCGAATCTGATCGTTGTAGATCACATAGCGGTAGCGCCTGGCCTTGGCCTTGAAGCGCGCATGAAAGTGCGCTGGCATGACCTTTGCCCAGGTCACGCTGATGTCATGTGGCAGGCTGGCATTGGCGCCCATGATCCAGGCTTTTTCCGAGCGCTCTGTTTGCGTATCGAAATGCACCACCTGACCGCAGGCATGCACACCGGCATCGGTGCGCCCGGCACACAGCAAGGTGACCGGGGAGGCAGCGACCTTGCCCAGAGCATTTTCCAGTGTTTCTTGTACGGTGGGCACGCCACTGGCCTGACGCTGCCAGCCGTTGTAGCGCGAGCCTTTGTATTCGACGCCTAGCGCGACGCGATGAAAGCCCTCGGCAGCCATCTCGGCGGCCGGGTTGTCTATGTTCGCCAAGGAGTTACAGCCCGTGGGTTGCGAAAAGGGCGGCCATTATAAGGCTGTCGGGCAAAGACGCCAGCGCACGCAGCGAGCAATCCGCCAGATCAGGCGGATCGCTCACCGCGAGCAGGCTCAGGCCAGCCGGGCGAGCATTTCCCGGGCTTCATTTTTCTGCACGTCATCGCCTTCAGTGACCACTTCACCGAGGATATCGCGCGCGCCCTCGGCATCACCCATGTCGATGTAGGCCCGCGCCAGATCCAGCTTGGTCGCAGCCTCGTCAGTACCGGACAGATAATCGAACTCCAGGTCGTCTTCCAGCGCAGCGGCATCACTGGCAGTGAAGCTTGGCGTGTCGAGTGGCGGGCTTTCCAGATCCTGAGACAGACGATCAAGCTCGGCGTTGACGTCGTCGATCTCCGAAGCGAATGCCTCGGTGGCCTGGTCGGTTTCGATTTCATCGGCCAGCGACAGATCGAAGTCTTCCGGCAGCTCAAGGTCATGCCCCAGGCTGTCAGCGCTGCTCAGCCCCAGATCCAGTGGTTCTTCACCCAGACTCAGAAGCAGATCGTCCTCAGTCTTGAGCGCAGCCTCCTCCTGGGTCAGGTTCAGATCGAACTCGTCCAGCGGCTCTTGCGCCTCAGCCACCACCGGCGGCAGCGGCTCAGCATCGAGCAGATCGGCCAGCAGGTCATCTTCAGCCACCACCGGCGACAGCGGCTCGGCGTCGAGCAACTCGGCCAGCGGGTCATCCTCGACAGCCGTCAGCGGCTCGGGTTCGAAGCCGCCGTCATTGAGCAGGTCATCAAGATCGTCAACCGTCACCACCTCGTCAGTGGCAGCCGCCTCGAACTCGTCCAGGCTCAGATCAAAATCGTCATCCGCCGCTGCTATCACAGGCTCTGCTTCGGGCTCCGGCTCGGGCTCTGCCTCCAGGGCAGGCTCCGCCTCGGCCGCTGCCGGCTCATCATCAGCCAGCAGCTCTTCCAGATATTTGGCATCCAGCTCCGCCGCGATCGCCGCCGCAGACGTGGCCGCCGCAGCGGCTGCCACGGCCGCCACCGGCGCCACAGAAGCAGGCGCAGGCTCGGCAGGTTTGGCCAGCTCGATCACAGGCGCCGGTGTCGGCGCCTGCGCTACACCCTTGGTCGAGTGATCGTCTTTTTGCTGCTCGACCTCAGCTTGAAGCTTTCCCGCCGCCACCAGCTTGCGCTCGTGCGCGGCATACGCCTTGTTGTTGCCTTGTTCGGCGTAGATTTCCATCAGTTTCAGACGAATATCGTCGCGCTCGGGAGTCTCTTTCAAGGACTCTTCCAGCAACTCCACGGCCTGGTTCATACGGCCGTAAGCGATATGAATCTCGGCCTGCACCAGCGGGTCGGTCGGTCGCTCACGCGAAGCATTGGCGGCAGCCGCGGCAACGGCAGCCGGGGCCATGGTGTAGCTCGGCGACGGCGTCACCAGGCTGTCGAAGCTGTCCGAAGAGGCGTTCAGGTCCATGTCAGAGACAAACTGCGACTCTTCAGCCAGTGCACGGGCCATATTGCGGTGTTTTTCTTCCTCGGCCCTGGCCCTGTTACGCCGCGCCAGGAACAACAGCAGCAGGGCCAGGAACAGCAAGGCCGCGCCACCGATAAGCCCCAGCAAGATCGGGTTTTCAAGGATAGCCTTGAACGGATCGGTTTCTTCCTGGGCAGCCACCGGCTCTACCGCCAGCGGCTGTTCGGCAGGCGCTGCAGCAGATTGGGCAGCACTGGCTGCCAGCGCATCTTCAGGGGCCAGCTCGCCTATCGGCTTGATCGGCGCGCCACTGGCATCGACGGCTGCAGCCGGCAATGGCGGGCTGACCGCTGGTGCGGCACCGGCACCGGCACCGGCAGCCTGCATCTTGGCCAACTGATCATTCTTGAGTTCCATCAACCGCTGCAGTTTGTCCAACTGGCTTTGCAGGTCGGTCAGGCGACTGTTGAGTTCAGCGTTGTCGCGCCGCGAGGTGTCCAGCGCCTCCTGGGTAACAGCCAGCTTGTTGGCCAGATCATTGTCAGTCGCCGCGCCCTTGCTGCCAGGCGCCTTATTGGCCGCGACCAGGCTGAGATTGTCAGGGGTCTCGACCCGGGCTGGCGCCGCTCCGGTGCCGGCACGCCGGGTCGCGTCGACCTGACGCTGACCGGCTGCACTGCGGCGCCCGTCACGCCAGGCCTGATACTGCCGGGCCACTTCGGCAATCGCCTGGCCTTGCGGCAGCGCGGTGGCCTGTTGAGCCGTTGGCAGGCGCAGCACCTGACCACGCTTGAGGCGGTTGATGTTGCCACCAATGAAAGCGTCCGGATTCAACGCCTGGATCGCCAGCATGGTCTGTTGAATGCTGCCGCCATTGCGTACCTTGGCTGCGATCTCCCACAACGTGTCGTTGTTGCTGGTCACGTACTGCTCGGGCTTGTCTACCGCCGGCGGCGGCAGCGCGGGCTGGGCAGGCGCGGGCGGCGGAGCGGCGGGCGGTTGCGCGGCAGGCGCCTGCACGGTCGCCGCCGGGGCGACCGCAGGCAGTTGCACAGGCGCTGCGGCCGGGGCCGGGGCCGGAGCAGGCGCTGACGCAGCCGTTTCGGAAGAGAAGCGCGGCGGGTCGAGCAACAGGCTGTATTCGCGCTGGGCACGACCGTTGGGCGACAGCACCTGAACCAGGAATTTTACATAAGGATCGGTCACCGGCTTGCTGGAGGTGACGCGCAACACGCTCTTGCCACCGGGGTTAATCACCGGGGTAAAGGTCAGGTCATTAAGGAAAGCCTGGCGGGTGACCCCTGCCTGAGAGGAATCTGCCGTGGTTCCCAGACTGGGTACCAGTTGCGAAGCATTGATGCCACGGGCATCGGTCAGCTCGATTTCAGCCACCAGCGGCTGGTTCAGGGTCGATTTGACCGACAGCTCGCCGAGCCCCAAAGCGTGTACTGCACCCGACGACAGCGCCGAAGCCGCAGCAATCGCTACTACCAGTTTACGAACCTGAACCATAGCCCATCCCTTGTTTGAAGACTCTCCGAAACCGGAGTAAGGCGTGTTGCCGCTAGAATCATTATCCAAATCGTTGCCAAGTATCTTTTACACATGGCCTTTTATCAACAACTCAGCCACTTGCACAGCATTGAGCGCCGCACCTTTGCGCACATTGTCGCAAGTCAGCCACAGGCTGAGCTGGCGTGAATCGTCGATACCGCGGCGCACCCGGCCGACATACACCACATCCTGCCCTACCGCATCGCCCACCGGGGTCGGGTAATCTCCGGCATCGACCAACTCCACGCCCGGCGCGGCATCCAGGCGCTTATTGACCAACGCCAGGTCGACATCCTGGGCGGTTTGCAGCGATATGCTGAAACTGTCGCCGAAAAATACCGGCACCTGGATACAAGTAGCGCAGACCTTGAGTAAAGGCAGCGCCAGCAATTCGCGCAACTCGCTGACCAGACGTTTTTCTTGCGGCGCATGACCGTGCTCATCCGGCGTACCGACCTGGGCAAGCAGGTTAAAAGCCACCTGGCGATCATAAAACCGCGGTTCAAGAGGCCGCATGTTGAGCAACTCGGCGGTCTGCCGCGCCAGCTCGCTGACACCCTCACGCCCCAAGGTCGAGACGGCCATGCAGGCCGTCACATCGACGCGCTGGATATCCAGCACCTCGCGCAGCGGCGCCAAAGCCAGAGCCAGCGCCGTCGCCGCCGAGCCCGGATTGCTCAACAACAGTGGCGCAGAGCGGCCAGCAAGCTGCGCGGCGTTGATTTCCGGCACCAGCAGCGATGCCTGCTGGTGATCGAAGGCGCCGGACAAATCAATGACCGAACAGCCCGCCTGCAGGGCACGCGGCGCAAAACTGCGACTGATCGCAGCGCCTGCGGCAAAAAACGCCAGGCCGACTCTGGAAAAGTCAAACGCGTCCACTTCCCGCGCACGCAGATTCTTGCCTTTGAATGGCAACGAGGTACCTGACGATTCGGCACTGGCCAGCAAATGCAATTCGCTCAGTGGAAAGTCGCGCTCCTCAAGAATCTGGACGATGGTTTCGCCCACGGTTCCGGTGGCGCCGATCACGGCGATAGCAAAGGGCTGACTCATGCATAAACCTCAGGGAAAAATGGGGAGCGGCACTTTACCCGCGCCACGGATGCCAGGCAATCAAGGCTGCCCGCTCTAGACTGCTTTCATGGCTCTGGGCCAATAGGAAAAAACACACCATGGCTCCACACGCCCAACCAGCGCTGGCCGTCCAATTCGGCAGACACGGCCAGGTCGACCAATTGATAGAAGACATTGCGATGCAGCAGCGCCTCCAGATTGGCGCGCACCAGCACATAAGGGGCCGGTTCAAGGGTGACTGGGTCGGTTTCGACCCGCAGCGGATGTTGCGGGCCGATCTCGACCTGATCATCGACGTGGGTGACCAGGCTCAGAATCTGGCGCTCGCCCGCCCCGCTGACACTGAGAGAGATGGCCACAAAAGGCGCGTCATCCACCTGGATGCCGACCTTTTCTACCGGTGTGACCAGAAAGTAGTCATCGCCATCGCGACGGATGATGTTGGAAAACAGCTGGACCATGGGCTTGCGGCCAATCGGCGACCCTTGGTAGTACCAAGTGCCGTCACGGGCGATACGCATATCGATATCGCCACAAAATGCCGGATTCCACAGATGCACCGGCGCAGGACCCCGGCCTTTGGGGAGTTGCGCCAGCAGGTCGGAGGTCTTGCCTGAATCGCTCATACCGGTCCTATCGAGAGACACCTATCAAGCCACGAGCATATTGCTCCATGGGCGGACCAAGCAAATCTTCGGGACGGGTGTCGTAAAGCGTCAGCAAACCGCCACGACTGCGGATTCGTGCGCTGTCGATCAAGTATTGCGTGGAGGTTTCGATCAGCATCATCTGAATGACCCCGCTGTCGATGCCAAAGCGATCCAGCGCTTCTTCATCAGCCCACTGGTCCCAAGTGCCGATCCGGTCGTCAGCACGGGCGAAACGGGTATACAACAGGTAGTGCGCACCAGCACTGCGGGCTTCGCTCAAGGCTTGATCGAGACCCACCGGGGCACGGGCACGGCGCACCAGGGGAAAGAACTCGATGAAGTTATTGAAAGCCTCTTCGGCCACTACGTTAGGACGCGGATAAGCCCTGCCTGGCGGCACGAAGGCCGCTTGAGCGATATAGATAAAGGAGTCGGGCTGCAGGCGAAAGTTACTGGTCCGCCGGGTCTGGCTGTGATCGAGCAGCCCGGCATCGCTGAACTGCTCGTGAACGCCATCGGCCATGTCGCTGACTTTCATGCAGCCACCAAGCGCGACAAGCGCCAGCAGCAGAATCAGGCTACGCATCATTACTCTCCCAAAAACCGGTGACGAAAAACCGGCGAATGGCCGTCGGATGCAGCTTCCGCGCCATTTTCACCTACCCGGCAGGAAACTCATTTCGCCGCAGGGTCGGGTTTTACTTCAACAGCCAGCTCAGGGTCGCGCTTGCGTTTGTTGCCCATGCGCACGCCGATGTCCATCAGGAACTGGAAAAAGCCTTCCTGATCTTCGAGCACATTGCTCCAGAACGGCGAGTGGTACAGCGCCACAGCGCCGTGGACCAATGCCCAGGCGGCACAATAATGGAAGTATGGCGGGACATCTTCGAGCTTGCCTTCGTTGATACGCCCCTTGATAAGCAAGGTCAGATGCTCAAAGTTAGAGGCACGAATGCGGTGCAGCTCTTCGACCATTTCCGGCACCTGGTTGCCCTTGACCACTTTTTCTTCGAGGCGGTCGAACAACCGGTAACGCTGCGGGTCGCGCATGCGGAACTCGAAGTAGGCCCGTGACAGCGCCTCCTTGTCACGATCGACATCGGCCGAGTGCAGCAATTCGTTGAGATCGCGCTCGTAATCAAGCATCAGCCGCAGATAGATCTCGGCCTTGGACTTGAAGTGCTTGTAGATCGTCCCTTTGCCGATCCCGACCGCGTCGGCGATCATCTCGACAGTGACACTGTCCTCACCCTGCTCCAGAAAAAGCTTCAGTGCGGTGTCGAGAATTTCCTGTTCACGGCGGCGAAATTCACGGACCTTTCGAGGTTCTTTTTGCATAGTGAGAGGGTCTGCAAGGCTCAAAATCGAAGCCGGGTATTATGCCTAATTGGCGCGAAAATGCACTGTTCATCCATCTTGTCGAGCACCCGCTGTCTGCATTTCGCCCCCCCTGCCCTGCAAGGCTGGCACTTGCGGCACAAACCGCCGGACACAGTGGCCCCCCATCAAGGCTGCCCAACCCTATACATCAATCAGGCACTCAATAACGGTTTTAGTATTCCAAAACTGTTTAAAAAATGACCAATGGCGACTGGCAGGCCAGGTATTCTCATCAATACTTAAAGCGTTGGTACGCATTCCCCCCAAATGCCGCACCAATAAAGGCATTCATGGATGGCATGCCTTTGTTTTACTCCTAATGGTCTTGACCCGGTTTCACCCCCCAGAATCCGGGTTTCTTTTTGCCTGCTGTTTTTGTCTGGCCTCAACGCTGCAAGTGGGCCAGAGGAAACAACCGGGCGAAGTTATCGGTGGTCTGCTCAGCGAAGCGCTCGTAGCTTTCACCGCGCAGCATGGCCAGAAACTGGGCGACTTCACGCACATATTGCGGCAAGTTGGGTTTGCCACGGTAAGGTATCGGCGCCAGGTAAGGAGAGTCAGTCTCGACCAGCAACCGGTCGGCCGGAACCTGACGAGCCACATCACGCAACGCATCAGCATTGCGGAAGGTGACGATGCCCGACAACGAGATATAAAACCCCAGATCCAGAGCGGCTTTGGCCATTTCCCAGTCTTCAGTGAAGCAATGCAGCACGCCGGCCTGAGGCAATGCCGCCTCACGCAATAACTGCAGAGTATCGCTGCGCGCCGCGCGGGTATGCACGATCACCGGCTTGCCGGTAATCCGTGCGGCCTCCAGGTGCAGGCGAAACGACGCCTGCTGCAGTTCGGCCGCCTCAGGCTCGTAATGGTAATCCAGGCCGGTTTCACCGATGGCCACCACCCGCGGGTGATCCAGCTCCCGGAGCAGCCATTGCAGTGCAGGCTCCTCGCCGGGTTTGAGGTCCAGCGGATGAACGCCCACCGAACAGTCGACATCGGCATAGCGCTCAGCCAGTGCCTTGACCGTTGCGGCGTTGTCAGCGCTGACACCGATGCACAGAAAATGACCTACCCCCTGGTCACGTGCCGCTTGCAGCGCGGCATCCAGAGAACCCTGATGCAGGGTCAGGTCGAGGCGGTCCAGATGGCAATGAGAATCTATAAGCATGAATAAGGCACAGTCACATCGTATGGGTGGGGCGGTCGGACTTCAGGGCACCGGCCAGGTAGGTTTCGATCAGGTTGCGGGCAGTATTGTCACCGTCGTTGAACTGCACACCGACACCGGCGGTGCGATTGCCCTGAGCGCCTTTGGGGGTGACCCAGATGACTTTGCCGGCGACCGGGACTTTTTCCGGCTCGTCCATCAGGTTCAGGAGCATGAACACTTCATCGCCCAGCTTGTAATTCTTGGGGGTCGGAATGAACAACCCGCCATGCTTGATGAACGGCATATAGGCGGCGTAGAGCACGGACTTGTCCTTGATGGTCAGGGACAGGATGCCGTTACGCGGACCAGGATTGATCGGCAGGCTCATTGCATCTCCTTGGAATAACGTTCAGCGCTGAGGGTACCTCTAAAAACGTAAGCGAGGCAGTCAGCGCAAGGCGAAAACAGGCGAGGAAGCGGAGTTTACGGGTTGTAAATGAGCATTCCGAGCCTGTTTTCAACGCAGTGATGGCAACGTAGGTAGTTTTTAGAAGTGCCCTTGAGTCTACCCTTGTCCGGGCAGCGCCGCCCACTGCACCAGCAGTGCCTCAAGCAGCAGCACACGGTTGAGGTTGGCCTTGCCCATGACTTTCTGGCGCTGGGCAAGCACCCAGTCCTGCATCCCCAGCACTTTGCCACGCGGCGACTTCTGCGCCAGATACTGCACCACCTTATGCATGTCAGCCAGCCCGAGGCCGTTTTCATCCTCAGTCATCTGGTAACGCAGAATAAGATGCGCCCAATCGCAAAACCAGTCGAACAGCAGCAACAGGGGAACATCTTTCCATCCCTCGGCGAGCTGGGTCGGCGATAGCTGCTGCTTGAGCAGCTTCTTGACCCCGTCAACGACCAGCGCACGCTGCTCAATGACGCCCTGCCCGTGCAGCTTGAGGGCCAGCAATGGCGAACCGGCAGCCAGTGCCAGCAGGTCGTTGCGCAATTGCGCGTCACCGTCCGGCAAGGCGGCACTGAGCCATTGCAGACTGGCCGCCTCACCGGGCAACGGGCAAGCCTGTTGCACGCAGCGGCTCTTGATGGTCGGCAGCAGACGGCTGGGCTGGTGGCTGACCAGCAGCAGCACGGTATTGCCCGAGGGCTCTTCGAGGCTTTTCAAAACGGCATTGGACGCATTGATGTTCATCGCCTCCACCGGCTCGACCAGCACCACCTTGCGCCCGCCCATCTGCGCGGTCTGCACCACGAAGTTGACCAGCTCACGGACCTGATCGACCTTGATCGGCTTATCGTCTTCTTCAGGCTCAAGCACGAAGTTGTCCGGGTGGCTACCGGCGGCCAGCAACTGGCAGGATTTGCATTGCCCACAGGCACCCTGCGGCGCGGGTCGCTGGCACAACAGAAACGCCATCAACCGCTCCGCCAGGGCGCGCTTGCCAATACCGGCCGGGCCGTGCAGCAGATAAGCATGCGCGTGTTGCGTACGACCGGCCAGTTGCTGCCAGAGCGCCGCCTGCCACGGATAGGCCTCAGCCACGGCAGCGCTCCAGCAAGCCCGGCAGCAGGGCGGACAATGACGCCTGAACCTCAGCCAGCGGCTGGGCGGCATCAATCAACTGGTAACGCTCAGGCGCTGCAGCAGCGCGCTGCAAATAGGCACCGCGCACAGCTTCGAAAAAGTCACGGCCTTCCTGCTCGAAACGATCCAGCCGGCCACGCGCCGCAGCACGGGACAGGCCAATCTCCACCGGCAGATCGAAAACCAGCGTCAGGTCAGGGCGCAGCGAACCCTGGACGAACTGCTCAAGGGTCGCGATGCGCTCTTGCGACAGGCCGCGCCCGCCGCCTTGATAAGCGTACGTGGCATCCGTGAAACGGTCACAGAGCACCACCGCGCCCCGATCCAGCGCCGGGCGAATCACCTCAGCCAGATGCTGGGCACGGGCCGCGAAAACCAGCAGCAACTCAGCGTCGGCGTGCATGACCTCGTCGCTGGGCGCCAGGAGGATTTCCCGAATCCGCTCAGCCAGCGGCGTGCCGCCAGGCTCTCGGGTCAGCACGACATCTACACCACGAGCGCGTAATTGCTCGGCAAGAAAATCACGATTGGTACTTTTACCGGCGCCTTCCGGCCCTTCGAGGGTAATAAACAGGCCAGTCACAGGCAGTCCTTGAAATTCATTGGGCAGACGACTCACTGTCGGGCGCGTCAGGCGCCTGGACGGGGTCGGTCTGTACCGGGGTGGATTCGTCAGCAGAGGGCAGCGGTGCCGGGCTGGAGCGATAATCGGTGCGGCGCTTGAGCTGATACTCACGCACCGCCGCATTGTGCTGGTCCAGATTGACAGAAAACACATGACTACCATCGCCCTTGGCCACGAAGTACAGGCTACGCCCCGGCACCGGCTGCAGAGCCGCATGAATCGCTTCACGCCCGGCCAGGGCAATCGGGGTCGGTGGCAAACCGGAAATCACATAGGTGTTGTAGGGCGTGGGTTCACGCAGATCAGCTCGGGTGATCTTGCCGTTGTAGCGCTCGCCCATGCCATAGATGACGGTCGGGTCGGTCTGCAGCAACATGCCGATCTGCATACGGCGCACGAACACCCCGGCGATCTGGCCGCGCTCTTGCGGCACGCCGGTTTCTTTCTCTACCAAAGACGCCATGATCAGCGCCTGATAAGGATCGCTGTACGGAAGATCCGGGGCACGCTGGCGCCACTCTTCGTCCAGCACCAGCTCCAGGCGTTTGTAGGCCTGCTTGAGCAACTCGGCATCGGTCATGCCACGCACATAGTGATAGGTATCAGGAAAGAAGCGACCTTCAGGAAATATATCCGGATACCCCAGGCGCGCCATCAGCTCACTGTCACTGAGCCCGGCCAGGGTCTGTCCCAACTTGGGCTGGCGCTCCAGGGCGCTGCGCACCTGGCGGAAATTCCAGCCCTCAACCAGAGTAATGGTGTATTGCACCACTTCCTTGCGTTTCCAGATCCCGAACAGGTCCTGCACACTCATGCCCGGCGTCATGCGGTACTCACCGCTGTGCAACGGCTGGCCGGCCAGATTGAAACGCCAGTAGAGGCGCAGCAGGAATGCGTCGTTGATCACCCCGTCGGCTTCCAGGCGATTGAGCACGCCCGAAGGGCTGGAGCCGCTCGGCACATCGAGCAACTGCTCTTGGGCAACGTTGAGCGGTTGATGCAATGCCTGGTTCTGTCGCCAGATGCCATAGCCCAGCACCAGAACCCCCACGACCACAGCGGTTTCCAGCAAAACCAGTAATTTTCGAATCACGAATCAGCTACCCAGAAGTGCGTACGCAACAGCCTGCATTCTACGGGTGAGCGGCCCGACCGGCCAGTTCAGCTGAGCAAAGCCGCGAACCGGCCAGATGCCATATACGCTGTTACAAACAAAGAGTTCGTCCGCCTGCTCCAGGTCGGACATCGACAGGTCGCGGACTTCGACAGCGATCCCCAGGGTTGGTGCCTGATCGAGCAATTCGGCACGCATGACACCGGCCACCCCACAGCGCAGCAGATCAGCCGTGATCAGCCGTCCGTCACGCACCACAAACAGGTTGCTGTACACCCCTTCGACCGGGCGGCCGCTGGTGTCGCGCATCAGCCCTTCGGCAAACTCCGGCGTTTGCCATTCGGCGCGGGCCAGCACCTGCTCCAGCCGGTTGAGATGCTTGATACCGGCCAACAGGGGCTGCTCGGCCAGGCGGGTCTGGCATTCGTAAAGACGAACCCCCTGTGCAAAGTGACCCGCAGGGTAAACCGGCGCGGGCGAGCCTTGCAGGATACGCCGTGGCGCGGAACCGGCAGCCGGTGCATAACCGCGCTGGCTGTCGCCACGCGTGAGGATCAGCTTCATCACACCGGCATCCAGCTGCCTGGCAAAGCGGGTCATTTCAGCGCGGATCAACGCCAGGTCAGCCTCTATGCCCAGACGCTGGCAGGAGACGGCCAGACGCTGCACATGGCGATCGAACAGCAGCGGCTGCCCGGCCCGCACAGCGATGGTCTCGAACAGCCCATCGCCATAGGCCAGCCCGCGGTTAGCCAATGCCAGGCTGTCTGCCGGCTGGCCGTCGACCCACGCCGTCATCACTCGCTGAACCGGCGGAACACCAGCGAGCCATTGGTACCGCCAAATCCGAAGGAGTTGGACAGCACGACATCGATCGGCATACCCCGCGCCTGATGAGCGACAAAGTCCAGATCGCAGCCTTCGCTTGGCTCATCGAGGTTGATGGTCGGCGGAGCAACCTGATCCAGCAGGGCCAGCACGCTGAAAATCGCCTCGACAGCACCGGCAGCGCCTAGCAGGTGGCCGGTCATCGATTTGGTGGAGCTGACCGCCAGTTTGTAGGCATGTTCGCCGAACACCGTCTTGATCGCCTGGGCTTCGGCAAGGTCACCGGCAGGTGTCGAAGTACCGTGCGCATTGATGTACTGCACCTGCTCGGGATTGATCCGCGCATCGCGCAGGGCATTGACGATACAACGCGCAGCACCGGCGCCGTTATCTGGCGGCGAGGTCATGTGGAAGGCGTCGCCGCTCATACCGAAACCGACCAGCTCGGCCAGAATGTTGGCGCCTCGCGCCTTGGCGTGCTCAAGTTCTTCAAGCACCATTGCACCGGCACCGTCGGACAGAACAAAGCCGTCACGGTCCTTGTCCCACGGACGGCTGGCACGAACCGGATCGTCATTGCGGGTCGACAGCGCACGCGCTGCGCCAAAACCGCCCATGCCCAGACCGCAAGCAGCCATCTCTGCGCCGCCCGCGATCATCACGTCGGCTTCGCCGTAGGCGATATTGCGCGCCGCCATGCCGATACAGTGAGTTCCGGTGGTGCAGGCGGTGGAAATGGCGTAGTTAGGCCCTTGTGCACCCAGGTGGATGGACAGGAAGCCGGAAATCATGTTGATGATCGAGCCAGGCACGAAGAACGGCGAAATACGCCCAGGGCCTTGCTCATGCATCAGTCGACTGCTGGTTTCAATATTGGTCAGGCCACCAATGCCCGAACCCATGGCGACACCAACGCGCTCACGGTTGGCATCAGTCACTTCCAGCCCGGCATTACGCACCGCCTGAAAGCTGGCCGCCAGGCCATACTGAATGAAAAGATCGACCCGCCGCGCCTCTTTGGGCGCCAGGTACTGGCTGACGTCAAACCCTTTGACCGAACCACCAAAACGCGTGGTGAAAGCCGACAGGTCGGTGTGCTCGATAGGACCGATACCACTTTGCCCTGCCAGAATGCCTTGCCAACTGCTGGGTACATCGTTACCCAGTGGCGATATCATTCCCATCCCGGTGACCACGACGCGTCTACGCGACACAGGACTCTCCTTCTCTCTCGTTGGCGATACATCTTCAGGGTGCATCCAAAAACTGCCTGCGTGGCCATCACTGGGTTGAAAACCGGTTCACAATGCTCGTCGACAAACCGTCAACGGCGCTTGCCCGCCTGTTTTTCGTCGTGCTGGCTGCCTCGCCTGAGCCTTCAGAGACACCTTTATCTTTACTAAAGAAAAAACCGCACGCCGGTAAGCAGTGCGGTTTTTCCCATAACAGCAATCAGCGATTACGAAAAATCAGCCCTGGTGGCTGTTCACGTAGTCGATGGCAGCCTGAACGGTGGTGATCTTCTCGGCTTCTTCGTCAGGGATTTCGGTCTCGAATTCCTCTTCCAGAGCCATTACCAGCTCAACAGTGTCCAGGGAGTCAGCGCCCAGGTCTTCAACGAAAGAAGCAGTGTTGACAACCTCTTCTTCTTTGACGCCAAGTTGCTCGGCAACGATTTTCTTGACGCGCTCTTCGATGGTGCTCATACCTAGTTTTAACTCCTAGTGGAAATGTTCAGGCATTTGGCCGGTGGCTAAGTGTATAGAAGAGGTTTTGCGCTTTTCAAGCTCAAAGCTCCCCTCCCGCTCCGTCACGACCCAGTACCCATTAAAAGATTGCAGCTTTATAACGGATTTTAGACAGCTCGTATGACATTTTTCTGAAACGAGCGTTTATAAAATCCGGTTACATGTACATCCCGCCATTGACCGGAATGGTCGTACCGGTCACATAACCCGCGCCTTCAGAGGCCAGGAACGCTACAACATTGGCGATTTCCTGTGCCTGGCCCAGACGCCCCAGAGGAATCTGGGTCAGCAAGGCCTCACGCTGGGCCTCAGGCAACTCACGGGTCATATCAGTATCAATGAAGCCTGGCGCGACAGCGTTCACGGTCACAGCACGCGAACCGAGCTCACGCGCCAGGGCACGACTGAAACCTTCCAGCCCCGCCTTCGCGGAAGCGTAGTTTACTTGACCGGCATTGCCCATGGCACCGACTACCGAACCAATATTGATGATCCGCCCCCAACGCGCCTTGGTCATACCCCGCAACACACCCTTGGACAGGCGGTAGAGGCTGTTGAGGTTGGTATCGATGACGTCGTTCCACTCGTCATCTTTCATGCGCATCATCAGGTTATCGCGGGTGATGCCGGCATTATTGACCAGGATCAACGGCGTGCCTACACGCTCGACGATGGTCGCCAGGACCGCTTCGACCGACTCGGCCTTGGTCACATCCAGCGCCAGACCAAAGCCTTCGATGCCGCTTTCCTTGAAGGTCGCAGTGATGCGCTCTGCACCGGCCTCAGACGTCGCAGTGCCGACGACAACGGCACCGTTGCGGCCCAGTTCCAGAGCGATAGCCTGGCCAATACCACGACTGGCACCGGTTACCAGTGCAACTTTACCTTGCAGACTCATGCAGGTTTCTCCTTATTCAGGCCAGTGCCGCACGGGCGGCAGCAAAGGCGTCAGGGGTATCCAGGTTGTAAGTCACCACGCCATCGGCGCAGCGTTTGTTGAGGCCGGCCAGCACTTTGCCCGGACCACACTCCACCAGTTGGGTCACACCCAGGCCCGCCAGGCACTGAATGGACTCGACCCAACGTACAGGCTTGTACAACTGTTCAAGCAGATCACGCTTGAGGGTCGCCAGATCAGTGACCGCCGCGGCGCTGACGTTCTGCACCAGCGCGATTTCCGGCGCCTGCCAGTCGATAGCTTCAACCGACTCGGCAAAGCGTTCGGCCGCCGGGCGCATCAGCTCGCAGTGCGACGGCACGCTGACCGGCAACGGCAGGGCGCGCTTGGCGCCTGCGGCCTTGCACAGCTCGATGGCACGCGCCACCGCCTCGGCATTACCGGCGATCACCACCTGGCCTGGCGAATTGAAGTTGACCGCACTGACAACCTGACCTTGCGCAGCTTCAGCACAAGCGGCTCTGACCTGGTCATCATTGAGCCCCAGGATTGCAGCCATGCCGCCCTGACCGGCCGGCACCGCTTCCTGCATCAACTGACCACGTCGTTCGACCAGCTTTACAGCATCGGCCAGTGTCAGACTGTTGGCCGCCACCAGAGCACTGTATTCGCCCAGGCTGTGACCGGCCACGTAAGCAGGAACCGCACCACCCTCGGCCAGCCATACATGCCATAGCGCGATGGAGGCCGTCAGAATGGCCGGCTGGGTCTTGTCGGTCTGATTAAGCAGCTCGGCAGGCCCCTGCTGGGTCAAGGCCCACAGGTCATATCCCAGAGCGTCGGACGCCTGCTCAAAGGTATCGAGGATCAATGGATGCTGCGCACCTTGCTCGGCGAGCATGCCGAGCGATTGCGATCCTTGACCCGGAAAGACGAATGCGAGGGATGCAGACATGTAACAGGCCCCTGATTGGTTATCTTGAAAAATAGGCCCCCGGCCCAGCCGGCGGCAGTGAAGCAAATCGATATGACTGAACGTTTGGATGACGCTCTGACGGCCAGCGTCACATTTCCGGCGCCCCCGGCGACAAGCCCGGCAACAGCGCCTCAAGCCGCCCGCGCAGACGCTGCGGCAGGTTGTCCTGGATCTGCACGACGGTACGCAGGATTGCACTCTGCAAGCCCTCAACCCCGGCCGCCCCGTGACTCTTGACCACAATGCCCTGCAAGCCCAGCAGGCTCGCACCATTGTGCCGCGCCGGTGCAAACTCGGCCTGCAGACGCTTGAGCACAGGCAAAGCCACCACGCCCGCCGCCCTGCCAAGCAGACCCTGCCTGAATAGCGTTTCAATTCGTGCAGCGATCATGGTCGCCAGGCCTTCGCTGGACTTGAGCAATACATTGCCGACAAAGCCATCGCACACCACCACATCAGCCTCCCCACGATAGAGCCCGTCACCTTCAACGAACCCGATGTAGTTCAGACCTGGCGCCGCCTGCAACAACGCTGCCGCCTGACGAACCTGCTGATTGCCCTTGATGTCCTCGGTACCGACATTGAGCAGCGCGACCCTTGGCCGCACCACCCCCATGACCTCGGCATTCACAGCACCCATTACAGCGAACTGATACAGGTTTTCGGCACTGC
The DNA here is from genome assembly GCF_000829415.1 of Pseudomonas sp. StFLB209. NCBI lineage: Bacteria > Pseudomonadati > Pseudomonadota > Gammaproteobacteria > Pseudomonadales > Pseudomonadaceae > Pseudomonas > Pseudomonas sp. StFLB209. The sequence continues at coordinate 6,330,482 of NZ_AP014637.1, forward strand.
AATCGACATTGGCTCCCAGATCCAGCAACTGACAATAGCCGGTACGGGTCGGAATTGCCGCCACCATCGCCGGACGATCGATACCCGGCAGGGTCTTGAGCACAAAACGCGACAAGGCCATCAGCGCTCCGGTATTACCGGCACTGACGCACGCCTGAGCCTGACCGCCAGCCACCAGCCCGAGGGCGACACGCATTGATGAGTCGGGCTTGCCGCGCAGGGCCTGGGACGGTTTTTCATCCATACCAATCACTTCGCTGGCATGCACAACGTGCAGGCGTGCGCGGTCGACCTTGCGATGGGAGGCAATCAGTTCGTCAATAAGGGGAGCTTGGCCGACAAGGGCCAGGTGGAGCGAGGGGGTAGCAGCCAGGCAGGCGATACTTGCCTGAACAATGCTGCGGGGACCGAAGTCCCCGCCCATTGCGTCGATCGCGATGATCGGAGCGGACAAGAAATTACTCGTCAGCGCCCTTGTCGATCACTTTGCGGCCACGGTATACGCCTTCTGGCGAAACGTGGTGGCGCAGGTGAACTTCGCCAGTGGTTTTTTCCACGGACAGAGCGTTCGCTTCGAGAGCGTCGTGCGAACGACGCATATCGCGAGCAGAGCGGGATTTTTTGTTCTGTTGAACAGCCATAATTAACTCCTAAACGTTTGGGTCACGCTTTAATTGCGCCAATACACTGAACGGGTTGGACCGTGTTACCTCGTCCACGCTCGGTTCGGGCTCATCGAGACCCGCCGGTTGCTGGCATTCTTCAGGATGATGAGCAGGCACGATTGGCAAGGCGAGCAGAAGCTCTTCCTCAATCAATGCCAGCAGATCCAAAGGATCCTCGCCCAGTTCCAACACGTCATAGCCTTTCGGCAACGATTGGGTGTTCGCACCCTCCTTCACCACAACGTAAGTACATTCGCTCTGGATCGGCAGGGTAACCAGCTCAAGACAACGCTGGCAAACCATCTTGACCGAGGTCTTGAGCCGACTGTGGAAAACCGCAGTGCGACGCTCGTCACGCTCAAAAATGAAGTTGGCCTGAACCGCACCGGCGTTATCAGCCAATGGGTCGCAGAGTCTTTGCAGGTCAGCCAGCAGCACTTCACCCTGGAGGGTCGTGCCGCGATCAGCCAACTTGCGCGGGTCAATATGAGATGGAATCGGGTCATTCAACATAGGCGCAGCATTCTAGGGATGCACCTTTAGCATGTCAAAGGAAATTCAGGCCTATCAGGGCTTGCCGGCACTTATTAGAATTGCGGCTCAGACCACGGAGAATCGCATGCCTTCCCTGCTCCTTGCTTCCAGCTCGCCGTATCGACGTCAATTGCTCGCCCGACTGCGCCTGCCATTCACCTGCAGCTCGCCGGACATAGACGAAAGCCGCCTGCCCGGCGAGAGTGCCACCCATCTGGTAAAGCGCCTGGCACAACAAAAAGCCCAGGCCCTGGCCGGCGATCACCCGGACCACCTGATCATCGGCTCCGATCAGGTGGCCGTGCTCGGTGACGAAGTACTCGGCAAGCCGCACGACTTCGAGCGGGCGCTGGCGCAACTGTCGGCCGCCAGCGGCCAAAGCGTAAGCTTTCTTACCGGCCTGGCCGTGCTGAACACCCGCACTGGCCAATGCCAGGTCGACTGCGTGCCGTTCACCGTGCACATGCGCGAACTGGACACAGACACCCTGCAACGCTACCTGCATGCCGAGCAACCCTACGACTGCGCCGGCAGCTTCAAGGCCGAAGGGCTTGGTGTAATGCTGTTTCGCAGCACCGAAGGACCAGACGCCACCAGCCTGGTCGGACTGCCCCTTATCCGCTTGGTAGACATGCTGATGCAAGAAGGCGTGAGCATTCCCTGAACACCCCAGAAACAACAAACCCGACCAAT